>JBEVIO010000001.1:0-4008 GCA_040510635.1 Binatia bacterium
CGAAAAAGGCAGAGAGTTTTCATGCAACGCTGCGGCGTGAGATGTTTTTTGTCCTCGAAGGGAGTTTTCGGGATCGAAGTTAGAAAATTGATCGGGATCGAATCGATGTCCATGGCGCGCAGCGACAATGCCAAGTCGATGATGTCCTCGTCGCTCTCGCCCATGCCGATGATGCCGCCGGAGCAGGTGCTGACGCCGGCCTGTTTGACGTTCTCAATGGTCGCGACGCGATCGTCATAGGTGTGCGTCGTGACAATTTCCGGATGGCGCGTGCGGCTGGTATTGAGGTTATGGTTGACCCGACCGACGCCGACGTCTTTGAGGCGGCGGATTTTTTCTTCGTTCATCAAGCCGAGCGAGCAGCAAATATTCATGCCGGTTTGAGCGCGGATCTCGCGCACGGCTTCAGCGATGTCGTCGATCTCTTTGTTCGTCGGGCCGCGGCCGCTGTTGACGATGCAGAACCGCACCGCACCGGTGGCTTTTGCTTGCTTAGCGCGTTCGACGAGTTTTTCTTTCGACATGAAGGGATAGCGGTCGATGGGCGCTTCCGAGACCGAGGATTGAGAGCAGTAGTGGCAGTCTTCCGGGCAAAGGCCGCTCTTGGCATTCTGCAACACGTGTATTTGTACGCGCTTACCGTAATAGTGGCGTCGCACTTTGAATGCCGCGCTCACCAACTCGGGTAACTCCTCGTCCGTCGCGTCCAATACCGCTTTTAATTCATCTCGTTCGGGAATAATTCCTTGAAGCGCTTTGTCCGCCAACTGCTGAAAATCCATTCCTACCTCCGAAGTCAGACCGTTTTTAACATGCGCGGTCCGGCCTTGCAAATATGACGACGCGAGCGTGGAATTTCCCCCACGTGTACAAGAAAGCAGCGAGGACGAAATGAAAAAAAATCGGTATCGTGCCGCCGAACCAGCGCATTTCCGGGCGCAAGATCATGGTTATAACGTAGCGCAGCAGCATACTGCCTGCATAAATCGCGCTGAAGCTGACGAGAAATCTCGCCAAACGCATTGGCGTCTGCGCAAAAAACCCTTTACGGCGCCAGACGTCGGAGACGATCTTGACCATACCGATTAACAGCACTACCTGAGTCGCCAGCAGAGTGGGATACGGAATGAGACCGGACGCCCACTGCTCCGTAGAAGGTAGCCAGCTGACCGAAAAAAATACCACAAGAGCTTGGCCCAAGACGCGCAGAAAGAAGAGCAGGGTGAGAAAAGCGAGAACGGCGCCGTGCGCGCGAAATCGATCTGGCTTCACGGGAGCAATTCACTGGCCGTCTTCACGACAAACTGGATTTCGCTCGCCTCCTCAGGAGTAGCGCTCAGAAGCTGCGCCTTGAGTTGCACGTCGCGCGTTCCGGGCTGAAGAGCGGCATTGGCTTTGCGCTGGAACCAGCCCGGTTTCATCACGCACAACAGAGGTGCGCCGAGCCGCCGCGACTCGCGTTTCTGCGCATATTCGACATTGAGCGCGCGCAGGGACGCGTCCAGTTCCTGCAGCAATTGCATGAGACGTTCTTGAGCCGGCATGGCACCGTCCAATTCCACGAAGAAAGAGTAAAGAGATTCTTTCGCATCGGCACAGGCGCGAAAGTGTTGAACCGCCATTCCCGCGGCGTTTTGCGCCTGTGCCATGGCCTGGATCACCTGGTTGACGTGAAGTTTCTCTCCAGTGATGTTGGTCACGTCGCGGCCTTTACGGACGAATTCAATCAATGGCGTTTGGTTATAAAAACCGGCGACGCGAACGACGTCATTGATATCGTAGCGGTAAAGACCGGCGGCCGTGGTGAGAACGAGATAATAACTCGCTCCTGCCTCGAGCTCAGCGCAGGTAAGGATCGTGGGCGCCGGGCTGTCAATTTCCGATTCGGGAATGAACTCATAGAAATTTTCATCGATGGCAAGAATCCCGGCCGAGCCTGAGTCGGAAATCGGCAGCGTCATCTGCGCCTCGCTTGCCATATAGCCGAGATCACGCACCGGCGTCGTCTTTCCGAACCAGCGGGCGAATTCTTGCAGACGGACGCCGACGGTACCGCCCTTCCAACAACCGATGAGTTGCAGTCGCGGCCAATATTCTCTGGGGCGGAGCGACCCGTCGCTCTTGATTAAAGATTCGAGTCTTCTCGCGCGCGCGGGGTTTTTCCTGAGACGGCCCGCGAGCGCCGCGCGCATTTCGGGCTGGAGGTTGCACCGCGCCGTGATGGTGCCGTCGCAAATGTCCTGGATCATCTCGTGTTTATTTCGATTGACGGTTTCAACCAGCTTCAGAATCGTGCTCGGGTTGGGCGTGCCGAGAAACGTAATATCGTGTTCCAGTGACAAGCGCATGATGAGATAATACTTGGCTTCGAAGTCCTTCACTTCGGCGATCTCGTAGGGTGTTGCATAAGCGTTCTGAATCCAGCTCGGAGTGCTTTGATAGATCAATCCGGAAGCCGCGCCGAAAGGGATGCCGCCCGCCGTGCGCCCCTCGACGACGGGACTCACGACACCGAGCAGCTTGCCGCTAAAAAGATCCGGATGGTCGATCAACGCGCGGTAATACCACAGTCGGGTGAGCAGGCGATGATTTCTGCGCGTGGTCTCGGTGATGGGGATCAGTTTGGGCTGGCCGGTGCTGGCGCTGGTCATGGTGAACATCAAAACCGGCGCTGCTGTCAACGCATTGGCCTCGCCGTTTTGCGCGCACTCGATGTACGGACGCAGACGCTCGTAGTCGCCGACGGAGACTTGCGCGCGATAATCGCTGAGAGAATGAATGGCCTCGAAGCGGTGATCGCGGCCGAAGCGCGTAGCGCGATTTCGCTTGATGAGATCGAAAAGCAGGTGATTTTGGATTTCTTGCGGCTTAGCCGTCAGGTCGTGCCATCGCGTCCACTGGCGACGCGTGAGAAACGCGGCGGCTTTTAGAAGGATGCCCATTTCGCTCTATCCGCGCACTTCGTGCTTGACGGTTGCGAGACGTTCCAAGACGTCTTCCCTGACTGTGACGCTGAGGCCGCGCGTTTTCAAGAGCGGTGCGCGTCCGCCTAAACCGAAAGCGACGCTTTCGTATGTGAGATCCTCGGCGAGGAGCCAAGTGCCGAAGGAGCCTTCGGCGAATTCGAGCGCAGGCAAATACGCCGCAAAGGTTCGGCCTGCGGCCGAGAGGATACCGGTTTCGCCTACTTGCGCGCCGACTTGGATCTTGATGCCTGCTTCATGCGCGAGCTTGGCGATGGCCAGGCTGCCGGTGATGCCGCCGTTTTTTGACAGGCGGATATTGAAGTAATCGCAGGCGCCAAGCTCTATGAGCTGGCGCGCCTGTTCAAGCGTGACGAGGGACTCGTCGGCGATGACCGGGATTCCACTCTCAGTGCGTACGCGCTTCATTCCTTCCAGATCTCTGGCCGGCACTGGCTGCTCGATTGCTGCCAATTTGAATTGCTCGAGTCGTTGCAATTGCTCGATTGCTTCGTGAACATTCCAAGCGCCGTTAGCGTCCGCGCGGAGTGCGACTTCGTCGCCGACCGCTTTGCGCACGGCGTCGAGTCGCGCTGCGTCATTGGTCGTGCCGACCTTCACTTTGACCTGGCGTATTCCGAGTCGCGCCATGCGTTTGGCGAGAGCGGCGGCATCTTTCGGCTCATCGGCAGAGATCACGCCGCTGTACACGACTTCAAAACGGGCGGGAGGAAGCAAATCCGCCAGCGCGCAATGATCAACGCGCAAGCTCCAATCGAGCAGGGCCAATTCGACGGCGCAAAAAGCTGCATTCCAAGCGACGACGGTCGTTTCGCCGTTATCGCCGCGTGTCCAGTTCGGCATTAGCGCATGCAGGTGTTCAAGAGTTTCCCAGCCTGGCGCGAAAGTTTGACGAAAAAGTTTTGACGCCAGGTGGTCGCGAATACGCGCGACCATGGTTTCCGTCGTTTCTCCGGTAACGTAGGAGCGCGGCAGACTTTCGCCGAAACCGCTGCGGCCGTCGCTGCCGGTGACTTTAACGATC
>JBEVIO010000002.1:0-8158 GCA_040510635.1 Binatia bacterium
ACCAAATCTTCCGGCTGCTCGATCCGTTTGAGAATTCTGGTCGAAGCGGAGCGCTCGTAATTCTTGAGCGCGCTCTCCGTCGCTTTCTCTTCGCTCATCGTCGCGCCGGGCGCCAAGGTATTCACGCGAATGTTATCCGGACCGAGTTCTCGCGCCAGGACTCGGCTAAACCCAACCACGGCAGCCTTCGATGTAACGTAGTGCATCATCGTCAAGCCGCCGTTAAACGCCATGTTCGAGGAAATATTGACCACGCTGCCCTGTTTTCGCTGTTGCATGGCCGGCACCACCGCGCGACTGCTCAACCACAGGCCCTTGACGTTGACCGCCATGATGCGGTCCCAGGCTTCTTCGGTGATCTCTTGCCAACTGCCTTTTTCCGCCGGCACGCTCATAAAAATAGCCGCGTTATTGATCAACCCGTCGATTTTGCCGTGCGCATCGAGCGTTTTCTGCGCCATCTCTTTGCAGCTGGAAAAATTCGCGACGTCGACTTTCGTCGCCAGCGACTTGCCGCCGCTGTCCTTGATCGCCTTGGCGACGCCGTCTGCCGCTCTCTCGTCGATGTCGGCTACGACCGCCGTTCCGCCCTCTCGCGCAATTCCTAAACAATATGCTCGACCAATACCATGCCCGCCGCCGGTCACGATCACCACTTTTCCGTCCAATAATCCCATGCGAAATTCCTTCTTGGATCAAACACGCTGGGCCTACCTGCTCAATTAGCTATCACCGCGTGTTGTGCCTTGTCAAAACCGCGGCAAAATGTACGTTACGGCTTCAACATCTTACGCAGCTTCGCCTTGAGGTCGGGCGACAAACTTAGAAAATCCGTCACTAGTTTTTGCACCTGCGGCGCCGATACCGGGGCGATTTCGAGCTTTCCCTTGTCCGCGTCGGCCAAGAATTCCTTATCGACAAAAGTTTTTGTCAGCGCGGCCTCGAGGGCGGCGCTCCGATCTTGCGGCACGGCCGGCGGCACGACGTAAACTTTGCCGAACTGGTTAGGCGCAGCGGCGCCGAAGCGGAGCAGCTGACGCTGTTCCTCGGTTTTGGCGATCTGCGGTATCGTCGGCACGTTCGCAGCCGGCAGTTCGGTTATCGGATTGTCGCCGAGCTGCGCAAGAATGAGCCACTCGCCGCTTTTGACCTTATCCAATGACGTGATCTTTGTTGATTCCCAACTGTTCAAGAATCCGTCCAGCTCGCCGCCCTCTATGGCCAAACGGATATCGGCGGTACCTTTGTAACCGCTGACAACTTTGATATTCGCTCCGAGGAGATCACGGAGAAGGATCGGTCCTTGTTCCACCGTCGAACCGGGAATTCCGCCTAGAGTAACTTGTTTCGACTTCGCGCCTAACAGTTCGTCAAACTTCGTGACGCCGGGCTTCCGCGTCAAAAGCAAGAGATAGGTTTCCCCGATCGGCACGCCGAGGTAACGAAACTTACCGAGATCGTACTGCACCGCCGGATTGGCAAACAGCTGTTCCAAAATAATCTGGCCGCTGATGTTGCCGATGACCGTGCCGTCCTTTGGCGCAGCGTTAAAAATATGGTTGGCCGCGATAATGCTGCCGGCGCCGGCCATGTTATCGACAATGACGCTGGGATTTCCCGGAATATGTTTTTGGAGGTGGCGCCCGATCAGGCGCGAATAGGCGTCGTAACCGCCGCCGGCGGAGAATCCGACGATGATGCGAACCGTCTTGCCTCGATAGAAATCCGCTACCGCTTTCTCATCAAAAGGCGCAGCGGCCAGGGCTTGAGTCGCTGCGCTAAACCAGTAAATAGAAATGATGACAACAAATGCTAGCAATCTTCTCACAAAACCTCCGGTTGGATGCCGCTTCGAGGAGCCTTGATCGATTTCGCCTATGAGTTCTCGCTACCATCGCGCTATTGTCGCTGTCAAATTGAGAAAAGGTCCGGAGCCTTTTAACGAAAGACATAGGAAGCGAAAGTTCTTTGTGATGTAATGGACACCTATCTCATCGCGGAGGTTCATCATGGCAAGCGGCGAAAAACCCCAGAGCAAATTCACCGAAGCGCAAGGAATCCAGCTGCACTATCTCGAGTGGGGAGAGACCGGCAAACCCGATCTCCTGCTAGTGCATGGATGGACCAGCTTTGCATCCAGCTGGGCAACCGTCGCGGAATATTTTCGCGGCCGTTTTCACATCGTCGCGCCGGACCTGCGCGGCCACGGCAAATCGGACAAACCGCAAACCGGTTATCGCCTGCGCGATTTTACCGAAGATGTTCGCCAGCTCATCAAAAACCTGGAGCTGCGCAAACCCGCCTATGTCGGCCATTCTTGGGGCGGTAACATCGGCACGGTCCTGGCGTCGGATACGCCGGATCTTATTTCACGGGCCTTCCTTGAAGATCCCGTCTTCTGGCGCATGCTCCACGCTTTCATGACCGCGCTGCCCGGCGCGTTGGCGCGGCGAAATAGGCCGGAAGCGGAGATTCGCGCCGAAGCCAGGCAAAAGGGCCTTTCTCAATCCGACGAAGACATGGAAGTTTACCGCAACCATCACTTTTCAGCCGACGCGCTCACCCGCTTGCTCACGGACAACCGCGATTGGGCTTTCGCTTTTGAAGATCATTTGAAACGCATTGCCGTGCCGACGATGCTGTTAGTCGCCGACAACAAAGCCGCTCAGCCGGGCGCGATCATGCGCGAGGAGATGGCCTATCTTCAGCGCATCGCCTCGCCGCAAGTCAAATTTGATTTTTGGGAAGGAGTCGGCCACGGCATGAAAGCGGCGAAGCCCGCGGAATACCACAAGGCGTTGGAGTCGTGGCTCCTGGGTTAAGCGTTCACGAAGCCGTCCTAATTCGCGCTGTGCTTCTTCACCCAGTCGAGAATTACGGCATTGGTCTCTTCCGGCGCCTGCCAAAAGAAGCCATGCGATTGTCCTTTCAACACCTTCATCTCTGCACCGGCTATGCGCTCGAGAAGCACCTTCGACTGCGCGATATGATTGCTGCCGACCGTGTCCGCTTCGCCGACTAATACCAATGTCGGCGCTCTCACGTCGCCCAAGCGGTGTGTCCCTTCAAAATTATGGCGCGCGATGCAAAGGTGAATGAACTCCGGCAGCTTGGCGTGCGTCGCCCAGGCGAGCTTGAAAAATGCTTCGACTTTGTCGCGATGGCGTTCGCGATACTCTCGGGTAAAGAAAGTATCCGACTCGACGATTTCGTCGTGAACAAATTTCTCGAAGCCCATTTCCACCATGTCGAGCACCAAACGATGCGGCAAGCCAGGAATACAGTCCGAGCCCGGTCGTGCCGCCGGCCCGGAACCGCTTGCCGCCATAATCAAGCTCTTCACACGACCGGGAAAATTCTCTGCCAGCGACAGCGCGATCCGGCCGCCCATCGAATGGCCGATCAGATGCGCGGCAGGAAGCTTCAAATGATCCATCAAAGCGCCGATATCGAGCGCCATCTGCTCGATCGTGTAAACGCTCTGCGTCGCCACCGAACGGCCGCAGCCGCGCGGATCGTGAAAAATAATATTGAGTGATTGCGCCAGCGGCATCTGCGACGGCTTCCACACTTCGCCCGAGTACGCCGTCGAAGGGACAAAGATCAACGGCTCGCCTTGACCGTGGCTTTCGTAATAAAGATCCACGCCGGTGGGCAGTTTAATGTTAGGCATGGTTAACTCCTCATCTCCTGTTAACTTCGTAAAATCTACCCAATCAGAGAAGGATTTCTCCCAAGGGTCGAAATGACACAATCATTTGTTATCCGATTGTTTTTGTCATCTCGAACGAAGTGAGAGATCTTGCCGAGCAACCCTCATCTAAAAGCCGACGCTCTATAGAATCCTTCCCGCTCCAACTGACTCACAAATCGGGTATCAAGAAAATCATCCGGCTTGACTGTCTTGGCTTTGGGTTCGGTCGGCAGCAATTCGGCAATGATCGTCTCCATCCCTTTCCGCGTCACGTACGGAACCGTCTCGATGTAAGCGCGCGCTTCGCCGTAAGTCGCTTCGAGAATATCCGGATCTTTGATGCGCGCGTACTTCTGGATCGCGCGAACGCCGGCGGCTTTGTTCGCTTTGAGAAGCTGCACTCCTTCACTGTAGCCGCGGACCAAGCGGCGTGTCATTTCTTCATTGTTCTTGATAAACGAGCGCGTCGAGCCGATCGCCACCGAAACATACTCCGGCCCGTCTTTGCTGAGATCGATCAATTCGCTGAGCCCGGCTTTGCGCGCGCGAAAATTGGTCGGCGGCGACAAGGCGCCGGCGTCGATTTGCCCGGCCACCATCGCGGTGAAAATATTCGGCACGTCGACCAACTGCAGCATCTGATACTCGTCGGGCTTAAGGCCGAATTTGTTCATGACCCAAAGCGTCACACTATGCGTCGACGAACCGAGCCGGGTGATACCGATCTTCTTTCCTTTGAGGTCGTTGAAGTTCTTGATCTCCGCACGGGCGATAAAGGAAAACACCAAACGGTTGGCGACCCCGGCGATGATAACCGCGTCCGCGCCCTTGAGCGTTGCCTGCACCGAAGTGCGACCGTCCATGTACGTGTACGCCAGTTCGCCGGCCAACAACGTTTGAATCGCGCGCGATGTCGATGGAATATGCACGAGTTCGACTTCCAGGCCGTTCTTCTTGAACAGCCCGTCTTCCTGGGCTACCCACGTCCCGCTCATGTTGCTGGCGAATGAAGTCCATGCGACGCGCGCTTTCATCTGCGAGCCTGCGGCCGGCGTGAACCATAAACCGAAGGTTATCCAAAGAATGAACCAGCTGATTCTGCTTTGTGCCATCGTCTTCATCCCAACTACCTAGTCTTCCCGCGTCATCGCTTGCGCCTGCATATCATAGGAGCCGCCAAGCGGTCGAGAACCTCCGTTCAGCCGGACTTGCTCCAATCCGCATCTCTGACATACAGTCGCGGGCTACCGGGTTAACGGGAGGGCAAAATCCATGAGACGCCTATTGATTATAGCCATCCTATCCACCGTCGTTTGCGCTTCGACGGTTATCGCCGCCGACCGAATTAGAATCGCTTACAGTTCCATCAGCGGCGCCTACACGGGCATCTGGGTCGCTCACGACGCCGGGTTTTTCGCCAAGGAAGGTTTGGAAGATCAGATCATCCTCATTCCCAGCGCCACGCAATTGGCTCAAGTCACCGTCGCCGGCGACGTCGACATCTCCTCTTTGGGCGGCGGACCCATGATCGCCGCCGCGCTCAGCGGCGCCGACTTGAAAGTATTCGGCAACAACGTCAACAAGATGATCTTCTCGCTGCATACCAAGCCCGAGATCAAGAGCATCGAAGAGCTCCGCGGCAAACGCATTGCGGTCAGCCGGTTTGGCTCCAGCTCCGATGTGTCGGCACGCTATGCCTTGCGCAAATTCAATATCGACCCGCAGAAAGACGTGATCCTGATGCAGTTGGGTTCCATGTCGAACATGTTCGGCGCGCTCCGATCCGGCGCCATCGAGGCCTCGATGGTTTCGCCGCCGACCCAATTTCTGTCGGAGAAACTCGGCTTCAAGGAGCTCGTAAGCGTGACGGACATGGATTTCGCTTATCCGAATCCGGCGATGGCAACCTCTGGAGAGTTAATTCGCAAGAAGCCCGACCTGATCGATCGCTTCATGCGCGCCTACGTGCGCGCCATCCATCGCGCAAAAATAGACCGCGAGTCCACGATCAAAACCTTGGCAAAATACACCACGGTCACCGACCCGGTGCTGCTCGCTAAGACTTACGACTTTTACATAAACAAAGTGTTGGAGCGGGCGCCGTACATCAACATGCAAGGCATGCAAAACGCCATCGACGATCTGGCGCGAACCCTGCCAGCGGCGAAAAACGCCAAACCGGAACAGTTCGTCGACCCGCGCTTCCTCGACAGAATTGAAAAAAGCGGCCTGCTCAAGGAACTTTACAAGTGAGCGTCAGCGGCGAAGCCGCAACAAAATTTCGAAGTATCTTGCGCAAAGACGCAAAGGCCGCAAAGGTTTTGTCATTTCGACCGCACGGGAGAAATCCTTCTTAGATCCTCCCCTTGTTAGGGATGACGGTCTTTGACCGTCATTTGGCGCGTGGTGTCTTTGCGGGATAAACCTCCGGTCAGTTCGGCAGCCAACACACCGCTGCGATCTCGCTCAGCTCCCTGCGCAGCTTCGTCCATGAAGCGCCGGCATCGTCGCTGCGATAAAGATAGCCATAACGACTCGCGGCAAACATCGTATTCGGATCGTCCGAGTTCGTCCCGAACGTCCACATGGTCGAGTTCGGTTCCACCGGCAGTGGCAGCAACTTCCATTTCTTGCCGAAGTCTTCCGATTGCGCGATGGCGCCCGACGTTCCCGGTGTGAAGTCGCCGAAGCCTAACAAGACTCTTTTCGGATTCGCCGGATCCACTGCGATGCCGCGCAGATAATTTTCCTTGCGTGGATACTCCCAAGGCAGGGATTTCTGCATGTCGCGCGGCTCCCAGCTTTGGCCGTTGTCCGTGCTCGCGTAGATCTCCCGGTTGGCCATGATGAAAACGGTCTTCGGCGGTCCGGCGGTCACGGCGACATTGTGAATGTCCCGCCGTCCCGTAACATCGACGATGCTCCAGGTATCGCCGCCGTCGCTGCTGTGACGCGCGCCGTCGACTTCGAGGCTCGCCCAGATATGATTGTGCTCCAGTGGATCGACCGCGATGCCGGTGAATCGAGGAGTGCCGACAGCTTCGCACTCGGTCGCCACTTCGACCGGCCGCTTCACCCAGCTCTGACCGCCGTCCTTCGAGCGAAAAAGCATTGCCGGCGTCGGCGTGCCGGTGCCGACAAATACGTTGTCTGGATTCACGGTATCGATACCGATCGCCCAGACATAGAGCGGATTGAGCGCCGAGTCGAGGTATTTCCAGTTAGCGCCGCGATCCTCGCTGCGGTACAGCCCTCGTTCCGTGCCCGCGAAGAGAATATTGTGCTGCTTCGGATGCATTGCGATGCAACGCACGGAAGCCTCGTAGGCAAATCCACGGCGCGGCCCGATGCGGGCCCAAGTCTGTCCATTGTCTTCGCTCCGCATGATGCTCTGCCCGATCGTGCCGACGACAATCGTTACATCCTTCATGGTTCCTCCTCAGACGATTTGAACTTTTTGGACGGCTTGAACGTTTTGACCCTACTAAATATTGACCCGATGCATATCCCGGCTGCGCGGTCCGGCCACGGCCTCGGGCCGCAGAATCTCATTCAGCCGCGCTAAATCCTCGCTGCTTAACTTGATATCGGCGGCCTTGATATTCTCCTCCAGATGGCTGCGCGTCTTGTTGCTGGGAATCGGAATGATGTCGTTTCCCTGCGCCAACAGCCATGCCAGCGTCAGCTGCGCCGGTGTAACGCCTTGTTCCCGCGCGACCGCCTCGAACTTCGACAGCAATTGCAGGTTCCGTTCGAGATTGCCGGGTTGAAAGCGCGGGTGACCGTTCCGGCCCTCGCTGAGATCGCTCTGGCCGTGTACGGCGCCGGCGAAAAAACCGCGACCTAGCGGCGAATACGCCATGAAGCCCATCTTGAACTCGCGGCAAGCTTGAATGTTACCGCCTTCGGGATCCCGTGACCAAGGCGAGTATTCCATCTGCAAAGAACAAATCGGATGAACCTTGCGCGCGCGCCGGATCGAGTTCGCGCTCGCTTCCGACAAGCCGATGTAACGCGTCAGTCCGCGCTCCACCAGCCGCGCCATTGCGCCCACCGACTCTTCGACCGGAATGTCGGGATCGACCCGGGACATGCAAAACACGTCGAGAGCATCGATGCCCAAACGCTTGACGCTCTGCTCGCAGTTTTGCGTCAGATATTCCGGCGTGCTGCCGCTGCGGTTGCCTTGCGCATCCGGCGTGCGCGGACTGCCCGACTTCGAGTGAATCACGATCCGCTCGCGTCGGCCCTTGAGCGCTTTGTTGATCAATTCATGATTGTGCCCGCTGCCATAGCTCGCCGACGTATCGATGAAGTTGATGCCGAGATCGAAAGCCCGATGCAGCGTCGCGATCGATTCATTATCGTCCGCGGGCCCGTAGGCGCCGGACATGCTCATGCACCCGAGCGCTAAGTGCGAGACTTTGAACTCCGTCGTGCCAAACTGTACGTATTCCATGAGTG
>JBEVIO010000003.1:0-9570 GCA_040510635.1 Binatia bacterium
GTAGCCGAACCGCCGTCTTCTACCGCTGGTTTGGTCGGTTATCTATATAAAGGGAGCCGCGTCAGCGGCCAATTGAGTTTTCAGGGCCCAGCGCGTATCGACGGCACCGTCGACGGCGAAATTCACTGTCAGGGGACGTTAACTATCGGTCCGGGCGCCGAGGTCAAAGCCAAAATTACCTGCCAGGCCGTGGTGATTCATGGCAAGGTAGAAGGCGATGTGAGCGCTAAAGATAAGGTCGAGTTAGTAGCGCCGGCTCGATTGATTGGCAACATAGATACCCCCAGGCTGATCATCGCTGAGGGTGTGGTGTTTGACGGTGACTGCTCCATGGGAGTGGCCAAGCAACAAGGTGGAGTCTCAGGCTCGCAGAGCGTGGTAGCGGACAAAGCGCCAGTGGCTCAAAGCGCCAAAGCTAATAGCTGATTCTCGAACTTAGACTTCGGTTCGCCGTTCATTCCATCCCGAGATCCTACGTTCATCATCGAAGGTAGGTTTTTTTATTTATTGGGGCCTTGGTTTTTGCCTCGCCCAAGCGAGCACGACACTCGCCGGCAGAGTCAAAAGCGGAAGTTGACGAATGATTTCATTAGACCTCAGCATTCTTTATCAGATCATTCTGTTCGTCGCCCTATGGCTGATTCTCAATAAGATTCTATTCCAGCCTTATTTGCAGCTGCTCGAAGAGCGCGAGCGCCGGACCATCGGCGCCGAGCACGATTCCGCCGACTTGGAACATGAAGGCGCGCGTCTGCGCGCGCAATACGAGGAAAAAATCGCGCAAGCACAGACGGCCGCCTATGCTGCCAAGGACGCCATTTTACAAGAGGCGCGGCAACAGCGCGAAAAAATTTTAGGGCAAGCGCGCGCAGAAGCCGCGAGCAAACTTGAACAGGCGCGGCGCGAGATCAGCCTGGCGCTGGAAAGAGAAAAGGCGCTGGCCGCCGCCGAAGCGGCGACGGTTGCCGGAGAAATGGTCAGTAAAGTGCTCGGAAGGAAGGTCGCGTGAGCGTGCTCGAATTCTTCACGACGGCCCAGGCTTACGCATCCGCGGCGGCCGAAGCCGAGCATCACGCGCCGTCGATCAACGACATTTGGTTTCCACTCGCCAACTTTCTCATTTACGCTTTCATCATTGTCAAGTTTGCTTTCCCGCTAATCCGAGATTTCCTCAAGTCGCGCCACGACGAAGTGGTTTCCACGGTAAGCCAGGCCGCCGCTAGAAAACAGGCGGCCGAGGCGCTGGTGAACGAATACCGCGCCAAATTGTCCGGTCTCGATAGAGAAGTTCAGTCGATTCATGCTTCGCTGCGCGAGGAAGGCGAACGAGAAAAAAGAAAACTTGTCGGCGAGGCTCAGGCGACTGCGATCAAAATTCAAGAAGACGCCAATTTTCTGGCCGAGCAGGAAGTAAAAATGGCCCGGCAAAAACTGCGCGAAGAAATGGCGGATCAGGCCGAGGCGACGGCGCGCCAACTCATCGAGCGCAATCTTTCCGGCGCCGATCAGAACCGTCTCGTGGACGATTTCATTCACACGATCGGACAGAGTCGATGATCGAAGGCAGCTTAAGTCGCAGGTACACCAAGGCGCTTTTTCAATTGGCCCGCGATGGTGGCCAAGAAGAAAAAATCGGCCAAGAGGTCGAGCAATTCTACGCGGCCTACAGCGGTTCCGATCTGCAGCAGGTTCTCACGAATCCGGCATTCAGGATCGAGGCACGCAAAAAGATTCTCAATCAGGTGACCGCAAGCCAGCAACTTTCGGCGTTGACGAGTCATTTCCTTTCTCTACTTTTGGATCGCGATCGTCTGCCTTATTTACCGGGCATCGTCAGTTGCTATCGCCGACTGCTCAATGAAGCCAAAGGGCGGATCGACGCCAAGGTCGTGAGCGCGAGTGCGCTCGAGCCTGAGCGGCTTGCCCAATTGAACGATCGTTTGCGCAGCATTTCGGGCAAAGACGTGGTTTTGCAGCAGGAAACCGATGCGAGCTTGCTCGGCGGCCTGCTGCTCGAATTGGAAGGAAAAATTTACGACGGCAGCATTCGTACGCAGCTTGAAAACATGAAACAGCGCATCGTGCGCGGCTACTAAGGAGTCTGAACATGGAAATCGGCACAGCGGAGATCAGCCGGATCATCAAAGAACAGATTCGCGACTACGAAAAGACGGTTGAGATCCAGGAAATCGGCACGGTGCTGTCGACCGGCGATGGCATCGCGCGCATCCATGGACTCGATAAAGTCGCTGCCGGCGAGCTATTGGAATTTCCCCATAATATTTTCGGCATCGCGCTCAACCTCGAAGAAGACAACGTCGGCGCCGCGCTGTTCGGCGAGACGCACATGATCAAAGAGGGCGACACGGTCAAGCGCACGGGGCGCATCGCCGAAGTGCCAGTGGGCAAAGAGCTTATCGGCCGCGTGGTCGATGCCTTGGGCGAACCGATCGATGGCCGTGGACCGATCGATGCCAAAGAGCGTCGGCGTATCGAGCTCAAAGCGCCCGGCATTGTCGCGCGCCAGCCGGTCAAAGAGCCGCTGCAGACCGGTTTGAAAGCGATCGACGGCATGATCCCCATCGGCCGCGGCCAGCGCGAGCTGATCATCGGTGATCGCCAAACCGGCAAGACCGCCGTCGCCATCGACGCCATCATCAATCAAAAGGGCGGCAACGTAATCTGTATCTACGTCGCCATCGGACAGAAGCGTTCCACCGTGGCGCAGGTCGTCGATAGACTTCGAGAGGCCGGTGCCATGGAGTATTCCATCATAGTAGCGGCGACCGCGTCGGAATCGGCGCCGTTGCAATTCATCGCGCCCTATTCCGGCTGCACCATGGGCGAACAGTTTCGCGACAATGGCGGCCATGCCTTGGTGATTTACGACGATTTATCGAAGCACGCCGTCGCCTATCGGCAGCTTTCCTTGCTGCTGCGCCGGCCGCCGGGACGCGAAGCCTATCCCGGCGATGTTTTCTATTTGCATTCCCGCCTGCTTGAGCGCGCCGCGAAGATGAGCGACGCCCGCGGCGGAGGTTCGCTGACGGCCCTGCCGATCATCGAGACGCAAGCGGGCGACGTTTCCGCTTATATTCCGACCAACGTTATATCGATTACCGACGGCCAGATCTTTTTGGAAAGCGATCTTTTTTATTCCGGCGTGCGTCCGGCAATCAACGTCGGCATTTCAGTCTCGCGGGTTGGCGGCAACGCCCAGATCAAGGCAATGAAGCAAGTTGCCGGCACTCTGCGCCTCGAATTGGCGCAGTATCGTGAAATGGCGGCGTTCGCCCAGTTCGGCTCCGATCTCGATCAAGCGACGCAACGCCAGCTCAACCGCGGCTCGCGTCTCGTCGAGTTGCTAAAACAAGGACAGTATCAGCCGCTGGCAGTGCAGCAGCAGATTCTCATTATTTACGCTGGCACCAATGGTTTCGTCGACGAGCTGCCGCTGACGGCGCTAAAGAAATACGAACAGGAGCTCTATTCGTTTATCGAGTCAAAGCATCCGGATATCTTTGCTGACATTCTCAAGAAGCGCGAATTGGACGGCGATCTGCGCGCCAAGCTGAACAAGGCGCTGGAAGAATTCAAAGGGATATTCAAAGCGTAGTTTCTAGTTTCAGGTCTCTAGTTCCCCGTTAACCAGGAACCTGGAACTAGAAGCCAGAAACGTTTCAGAATTATGGCGACACTAAAAATAATACGAAAGCGGATCAGCTCGGTGCGCAACACCCAGCAGATCACGAAAGCCATGAAAATGGTTTCGGCAGCCAAGCTGCGGCGCGCGCAAGAAGCGGCGGTGGCGGCGCGGCCTTATGCCGAAAAAATGACTGAGCTTTTGAAAAATGTCGCCGCTCGGGTATCAAGCGAGGCTCATCCACTGCTGCAAGCGCGTGAGGAAAAAAAGATCCAGCTGGTTTTGTTCACCTCCGACCGCGGGCTGTGCGGCGGTTATAATGCCAATCTGATTCGCGCGGCGGAAGCCTTCATTCGGAAAAACGTCGAAAAAGAAGTCGAAGTAACTCTCGTTGGCCGGAAAGGCGCGGATCATTTTCGCCGCCGCCGAGCGACTATCGTCGACCGCTATCTGAACATTTTGGCTACACCGGCGGACGAGTTGGCGGCCGAGATCGGTCAGAAACTGATCGCCCGTTTTGTCAACGGCGAGACCGACGCGGTTTACATTCTTTACAGCCGGTTTCGCTCAGCGCTTTCCCAGGTGCCGACTTTGGAAAAGCTACTGCCCGTAGCATTGAGCGAAACCAGCGATACCGAGGCGCAGCAACTTACCGAATATTTATACGAGCCGGGAATCGAACAACTGTTGGCGAGTCTCTTGCCGAGGATTACCGACGTGGCCATGCAGCGGGCGCTGCTCGAAGCGACGGCAAGCGAACACGGCGCACGCATGACCGCGATGGATTCGGCGACCAGCAACGCCGCGAAGATGATCGGCAGTTTGACCTTGCAGATGAACCGAGCGCGCCAAGCGTCGATCACCCGCGAGCTGATGGAAATCGTCGGCACGGCGGAAGCGTTGAAATAGCGAAATTTTGTAATCGTGAAACGCGTTCCTGATCGGGAAATGATCCGACTGGCACGAATCACGAGCACGAACACGATTTTGGAGGTTTCAAAAATATGGGCATGGGGAAAATCACCCAGGTTCTCGGCGCAGTCGTCGACATCGAGTTCTCCGAAGCTTCGCTGCCGCCTATTTACAACGCGTTAAAAGTTTCCAACCCGGCGATCAGCGACCAGCAGTGGAACCTGGTCGTGGAAGTCGCGCAGCACTTGGGTGAAAACACCGTACGCTGCATTGCCATGGACACGACCGATGGGTTGGTACGCGGCATGGACGCCATGGACACGGGCGCCGGTATCACCGTTCCCGTCGGCGAAGAAACACTGGGACGCGTGCTCAACGTCATTGGTGAGCCGGTGGACGAAATGGGCCCGGTCAATGCCAAGAAGAGCTATCCGATTCATCGCCCGACACCGGAATTCGTCGATCAGGAAACTAAAGTTCAATCGTTCGAAACCGGCATCAAAGTCGTCGATTTGCTCGCCCCCTATGCTCGCGGTGGCAAGATCGGCCTGTTTGGCGGCGCCGGCGTAGGCAAGACCGTTATCCTCATGGAGTTGATCAACAACGTTGCCATGAAACACGGCGGTTATTCGGTCTTCGGCGGCGTCGGCGAGCGCACCCGCGAAGGCAACGATCTTTGGCTGGAAATGAAAGAGTCGGGCGTTATCAACAAAGCTTCGCTGGTTTATGGGCAGATGAACGAGCCGCCTGGCGCGCGCGCCCGCGTCGCTTTGACCGCGCTGACCTTGGCGGAATTCTTCCGCGACGATGAAGGCCGCGACGTTTTACTGTTTTTGGACAACATCTTCCGTTTCACTCAGGCGAACTCGGAAGTTTCGACGTTGCTTGGCCGCATGCCTTCTGCTGTCGGTTATCAACCCACTTTGGCGACCGACCTGGGCGAACTGCAAGAGCGCATTACCACCACGCACAAAGGCTCGATTACTTCGGTGCAGGCGATTTACGTTCCCGCCGATGACCTGACCGACCCAGCTCCAGCAACGACGTTTGCGCATTTGGACGCCACCACCGTTCTCTCACGCCAGATCGCTGAGTTGGGAATTTATCCCGCGGTGGATCCGCTCGATTCGACTTCGCGCATTCTTGATCCGCTGGTCGTCGGCGCAGAGCATTATGACGTCGCACGGCAAGTACAAGTGATTTTGCAACGCTACAAAGATCTGCAAGACATCATCGCGATTCTCGGCATGGATGAGTTGTCCGAAGAAGACCGCATGACCGTCGCGCGGGCGCGCAAGATCCAACGCTTTTTGTCGCAGCCGTTTCACGTCGCCGAAGCGTTCACCGGTACGCCCGGTGCCTACGTGGAACTGAAAGACACGATCCGCGGCTTCAAAGAAGTCGTCGACGGCAAGCACGACGATATTCCGGAACAGGCTTTCTACATGGTCGGCACGATTGAGCAGGTAGTCGAAAAAGCCAAGAAGATGGCGGCGAGTTGAGAAGGCATCAGGCAATAGGCAACAGGCAATAGTAAGAAAAGGAAATTCCAGGCCGGGAGGCTAATGCCCATTGCCTCATGCCTGTTGCCTAGGAAGTTGTAATGGCAGACAAGATCAGACTTAGAGTGGTGACGCCGACCCGGCTGGTTCTGGATGAGGACGTCGATGAGGTAACCGCCCAGGGCGAATTGGGCGAATTCGGCGTGCTGCCCAATCATATTGCTTTTTTGTCGACGCTTGTGCCCGGCGAGTTAACCTACAAACAGGGAGCCACGAAGAAAGAGCTCGCCGTGAGCGGCGGTTACGCGGAGGTTTTGGATAATGTTATGACCGTGCTGGCGCCGTCGGCGGAGTTTGCCGGCGAAATCGATGTAGCGCGCGCGCAGCACGCCAAGGAGCGCGCCGAAAAGATAATGGCCGAAGTGAATCTGGAAGAAAAAGATCGACAGGCGACCGAGTCGGCATTGAAAAGAGCGCTCGTGCGCCTACAGGTTGCCAGCAAAGAAACAAGAAGGTAAGAGATAAGGAACCAAGGAGGAAATTTTATGGCCGACGCAGCCAAACAAGAACCCGTCATTACCATGTGGAGCAAAGAATTCACATATGATCGATGGATGAAGTCAAAGGGAATTCCAATTCACCGCGGTTATTTTATCGAAGATCTACGCACGATTGAATTGGAATGGTGGGAAGAGCGCGGCTGTAAAGCGGCGTTCATTCAGCTGCTCGGGCAAGAAGGCGTGAGCGCATCGCGGGTCACGGAGGTCCCTCCCGGAAAATCGCTGCCGCCGGTGAAATTTGCCCTCGATGAAATCGTTTACGTCTTGTCCGGCCGTGGCTTGACCACGGTTTGGGCGAATGAAGGCAAGCCGAAAAAGAACTTCGAGTGGCAAGAGCACTCGATGTTTCTAGTGCCGCGCAATCATTGGCATGTGTTCAGCAATATGCAGGGCGACAAACCGATCCGGTTGTTTCATTACAGCTATATGCCGATGGCGATGTCGGCGTTGCCGGAACCGGACATGTATTTCAATAATCCCTACGAACCGAAAACGACCGTGTCGGATGGCGACTTTTACTCCGAAGCCAAGATGGTGCAAGCCAAGGATGCCGACGAAGGGCTCGGCATGCGCGCGTTCTGGTACGGCAACTTCTTTCCGGACATGCGCGCTTGGAACAAGCTCGATGCCAACGAGCGGCGCGGCGCCGGCGGCAAGAGCGTGTTCATGCAGTTTCCGAATTCCGAGCTGACCGCGCATATGTCTGTGTTCGCGCCGAAGACCTATAAGAAGGCGCATCGTCACGGCCCCGGCCGCGCAATTATTATCCCCGCGGGCGAAGGCTATTCGATCATGTGGGAAGAGGGCAAAGAAAAAATCGTTTGTCCGTGGCACGAGTGCAGCATGATCACGCCGCCGGACAAATGGTTTCACCAGCATTTCAACGCAGGCGGCGACATGGCGCGCTATTTGGCGCTGCATCCGCCGATGCAATTCCACGGTCATGCGGAAAAGGTCGAGGACCGCGCCAAGGATCAGATCGAATATCCGCGAGAAGATCCTTTTATCCGAAACAAGTTCGAAGAAGAACTGGCCAAACGGGGCATCAAGAGCGAGATGCCGGCCGAATGTTACTCGAACGCCGAATACGAGTGGTCGAAAGCGATGGGCAAACAATAACTTTAACGCTAGAATTTCCTAAAAGTTGGTTGATGGAATCCCCGCTCCAGCGAGCGGGGATTCCTATTTATGAAGGACACAAAGAATGGCGGACCGAGGCAAACTCATGCACGATGATATTTACGATCATGACCATCCCGATAATTTCGTTATTGGGGAAGACGAAATCGTCACCGATATCGAAGGACTCGAGATGTTCTCGCTCAAGAGCGTGGGCATCGATATAGGGTCGTCGACATCGCACTTGATTTTTTCGCATATCACCTTGCGACGCGAAGGTGCGTCGCTGTCGGGCAAATTCAAAGTCACCAACCGCGAGGTACTTTATCGCTCGCCGATCATGCTGACGCCTTACATTTCGGCGACCAAGATCGACACGGATAAGGTCAACGACTTCATCCACGCGGCGTACAAGGAAGCCGGCCTGACGCCTGAGGATGTCGACACCGGCGCGGTGATTATCACCGGCGAGGCGCTCAAGAAAGAAAATGCCCAGCCGATCGTCGAAAACTTCGCCAAATATTCCGGCAAGTTCATCTGCGCTGCCGCGGGTCACAACCATGAAGCTTTGCTCGCGGCGTACGGCTGCGGCGCGGTGGATCTGTCGAAGAGCGAACACAAAACCGTGCTCAACGTCGATATGGGCGGAGGAACCACGAAATTTTCACTCGTTGAAGACGGCGTGGTGGCCCAGACGGCGTCGATCAACGTGGGCGCGCGGCTGATCGCTTTTGACGAGGACGATAAGATCACCCGAATCGAAGATGCCGGTCGGACGATGATGAAAGAGGTTGGCTACAAAGTCGAAATCGGTCAGAAGATCACCGATAAGATGAAGGAAGATTTCGGGGCTTACATGGCGAAAATTCTCTTCGAGATCATCGAAGAAGGGCCTCATTCCGCGATGGCGAGTTCGCTGATGGTGACCCCGCCGTTCGCCAATTATCGCGGCTTCAAGCAGGTGCAACACATCGTTTTCTCCGGCGGCGTTTCCGAGCATGTCTATGATCGCGACCCGAAAGCCTACGGCGATATCGGGCCGGTGCTCGGCAAGAACATGCGCGAGTATCTCAAAAAGCTACCCAAGGACGTATTGCGCGAACCCATCGAAGGTATCCGCGCTACGGTCATCGGCGCCGGCGAATACACGATCCAGGCGAGCGGCAACACGAGCTACGTTTCCAACGAAAAAGCGCTGCCTATCCATGGTCTTAAGGTAATTCAAGCGCCGATTCGCGACGGCGAATCTGTCAGCGAAGCGCTAAAACAGGCGCTGCGTAAGTTCGATCTGCCCCGTTTCACGTCCGGCTTGGCTCTGTCTCTGACCGTGAGCGGTGTGCCGGATTATCAGTCCGTAAGGCGGATTGCCGAAGGTGTGGCGCAGATTCTCAAAGACGCCGACGATCCAAAATGTCCACTCTATCTGACCTTGGACCTCGACATCGCCAAGTCGCTCGGCGGTATTCTCAAAGACGAGTGCCATGTGGCGCGGGATATCATCGCTATCGACGGCATCGAAGTCGGTGACTTGGATTACATCGATATCGGCGAATGCTTGGGCATCACCGAAGTCATTCCCGTCACCGTCAAGTCGCTGATGTTTCCGACGACCCATGCCGATTAGCTGAGTTCTGATTCGTTCCTTTGCTGTTAAAAGGCCTCGCTGCATGCGGGGCCTTTGTTTTTCGAGGTAGATTGCGGACGAATTTGCCGTTGCGCCGCCGCGTCCTGCGGTCGATTTGTTTCGATTTTCAATGATGATATGAATTGACAGAACAATTTATCCGGGAGGAACGCGGTCATGTCGAAGGCGATGCCAACAGAACGAAAAATG
>JBEVIO010000004.1:0-4509 GCA_040510635.1 Binatia bacterium
CAAAAGCTGTAGCGACTCTTTGACACAGATCACTTCACGGCAATCCCCAGCTCTCTTTGCGCCTCTCGAAGAAACGAGAGATCGGCAATTTCGTTGAGCGAAACTTCCCGCTCTAGCTTGCCGACGCGCTTCGCTTCCTCGATCGCGACCCGCAAGCCATTTTCCGGCAGACTGCCGTCTTCGGTAAACGCCTTCCATACCGAGTCATAAGTGACCGCGGCGATTTCTTTGTCGATCTTCAACCATTCCACCATCACCGGCAGCGTGCCTTCGCGATTCTGGCGAATATAGCGACTCGCCTTGATGCCTGCTTTGATGACGCGCTTGATCTGATCCGGCTTTTCTTTGATCGTCCTTACGCTTGCCACTAGGCCGCTCGCCGGAAAGTTAAAAAGTTCGTTCGCCCGCGCCAGGACGACAAAGCCCAGTTTTTTCCCGAGAAAATCGATAGGCGGCGAACCCAAAGTCGCGGCGGTCAGGCCTTGCTTCATGGCGGCAAAACGCGAATCGACCGTGCCGGTGGCGAGAAACTTGATGTCCTTATCCGGATCGAGGCCAAAATGTTTGACCATCAATTTGGATATGGATTCGAGAGTGCCACCAAAGGTATTGAGCCCGATGGTTTTGCCTTTCAGGTCTTGCACCGATTTGAACTCGGGGCGAGAGATCAGCGCGATCGGCGTCGCGGGCAGAAAACAGCCGACGACTCTGACGGGAAGACCGCGGATCGCCGCGCCGATGCCGTTTCCTAACACGGTATCGAAATCGATTTCTCCGCTGACTAACGCTGCCGATGAAATCGCCGGACGTATGCGAATGAACTCTCCCTGCAATCCTTGTTCTTTGAGAAAATCTCTTTTCTCCGCCAAGGGAAGCGGAAGGAACTGCGCGGCAAGATCCGGAAATCCGAATCTGAGCTTGTCAGCCGCATCGACTGCAGCATGCCAAACCAAAACGCAGATCAGAGTTCCAAAAATCTTGAACATGAGACACCTCCTCTAACCAACACCGTCATTCATGTCCTGTCACAGATTCTTGATGCTCATGAGCTCGCAGGAAGCTTTAGCAGCTTCCTCGCGTTGCCTTCGAGGATCGCCTGCTTTTCCGATTCTGCGCAATTGAGCGCGGCAATCTTTTCGACGCACCGCCAGTCGCCGAGGACATAAGGGAAGTCGGTCCCAAGCATTAAATGATCGGAGCCGACTCTGCGCCGGAGAAATTCCAGAGTCTCGACATCGTAGACCAGTGTGTCGAAATACAGGTTCTTGAGATAAGCGCTCGGCACCGAAGCGCACTTCGGCGCGTCGGGCCGGCCGGCGCGTCTTATAGCCTGCTGTCCGGTGATGAATTCCCGATCGAAGCGGCTTACGTGATACGGGAAAAATCCGCCGCCGTGGCACGTGCAGAGCTTTAGATTTGGGAACCGATCGAAGACGCCGCTGTAGATAAGTATGCCGAGCGAGAGCGTGGTATCGGCGGGATTGCCGCAAACCAAGCGCAGCCCGAACGACCCCATGAGTTCTGTTCCCGCTGGATTGTCCGGATGCATGAAGACGAGCACGTCCAATTCCTGGGCCTTCGCCCAGAACGGATCAAACTCTTCGCTGTCGTAGTAGCGATGATTGACGTTGGTCGCGATGTAAGCGCCGCGAAAGCCGAGCTCCGCGACTGCATGCTCTAATACTCTGGCCGCCCGCGCCGGCTCCTGCATAGGAACGGCGGCCATCGCGGTGAAATGCTCCGGATATTTTCCGAGACATTCCTTGACGCACTCGTTGTAGACGCGGCACCAGCTTTCGGCCTGCTCCCCTTTGAGCTCGTAGCCGAGCCACTGGGTGCTAGGATCGAGGGCAGCCAGCGCGATTCTACCCTTTTCCATCATCGCGAGCCGCGCATCGATCTCCGTCAAGCCTTGCAGCAACGGATACCTCGGCCCGCCGTTGAAAGAAAAACGCGCGGTCCCGTCCGCATCTTCAAAGACCTCGATGCCGAGCGTTTTGCCGTGCCGTTTCGCCTCTCCAATCACTTCACCTGGAACGTAATGATGATGAATATCGATCGCCCCACGCTCCATCGGCCTTCTCCAAGTCTGACTGCTGTTTAGGGCCTATTGCCTCTTCATTTATCAAATACACCGCTTTTCTCGAGCTCGACCAGATAGCGCCGATCGATCATGTCAGCCGGCTTGATCGCCTTTGCGCGCGGATCCTGCGGTGCGATTTCATCGAGGGATGCTTGCAGCGCCGAATCGGCCATTTCCAAGCGCCGCTCAAGAGCGGGGATTTCGGATTGGTAGGCCGCATCGAGCACCTTGGTGTCGGTAATCCGCAAATATTTGCCGAGGACCTTATAAACAAACTTTCGATCAGTGTGAATAATTTTGGATGCTTCGGCCATTGAACGCATGAACCTGCCGATCACGGGTCCGCGTTTATTGATCATTGAGCGCAGTGTTACCACTTGGGTTGCTCCGTATGGGATGCGCATTTCCGGGCCATTGATCACATAGCGAAATCCCTTAGCGACGGCAGCGGAATCGCCAGGCGCCACCAAACCCGCCGCATCGAGACTTCCGCTCAACAGCGCGGCCAGCGTTTCCGGACCGCCGCCGGTCTGGATCGTTTGAATGTCCTTGGCTGCATCCATGCCCAATCGTTTCAGTGCCTGGATCACGAAATAGTGCGTGTTGCCGCCGAACCGCCCGACGCCGACTTTTTTTCCCTTGAGATCTTCAGGGCGTTTGATGTCCGGCTTGCCAAGCACGCTATGGGTGAGAATATTTTTCATGCCGCCGATGAAAACTAAATCGGTGAAGCCTTGCACGAAAGCCCGGACGTTGCCGACCGCGCCTGTGACGCCGATCTCGGCGTCGCCGTTCAGGGTCGCGGCAGTGGCGACCGGTGACGAAGGAATAAAAACCAAGCGAAAATCCAAATCATATTTCTTAAAAAGCCCCGCTTCCTGCGCAATCCAGGGCATCGACTGCGACATGACCTGAGCCGAATGGAGGCCGACAAGCCGATCTGCAGCAATCGTTCGAGCTACGGAGAAAACCGGCAAGACGAGTACCGCACAAGCCGTCGAAAGCACTCGAAACCGCCTGGGAAGTTGCTGAGCATGCGATTTCCTCCTCGTCGCGAAAATAAATTAATGGCAATTCAAAGTTTGCCTTCGGACTTCAGCATTTGCGTGATTCTCTCGGTCAGGTCTTTCTTCGAAACCTTGCCGAACGGCGATAAAGGAAAATCATCGACGATTTCCAAGCGTTCGGGCAATTTGTGTTTGGCAATCTCTTCGTTCATGAGGAAAGCGGCGAGCTCTGGCAACGTCAAGGTATTCCCGCCGCGCAGAATCGCATAGGCGCACATGCGCTCGCCAAGCACCGGATCGGGCATCGGCACGCAAGCGACGTTTTGCACGGCCGGATGGGTAAGAATGAGATTTTCGATTTCTTCGGCGCTGATCTTTTCGCCGCCGCGGTTGATCAGGTCTTTCTTGCGCCCTTCGACGATATAGTTTCCCGAAGGATGGAGCCGCATCAAATCACCGGAACGATAGTAACCGTCCGAGGTAAACGCCCTCGCGTTGTATTCGGGCACACCGAAGTAACCGCGCAGCGTATACGGGCCGCGGGCAAGCAGCTCGCCGACTTGTCCGGGCGCGACTTCGTTATCGTCGTCGTCAACGAGCTTAACTTCATCATGCGGACTCAGCGGTCTGCCGACGGTTTCCATGCGCACGTCTTCGGGATCGTCGAAACGCACGAACATCAACAGACCCTCAGCCATGCCGAAATTTTCCTGCACGGTGACGCTCGGGATCAATTCTTTGGTGCGGCGCCGCACTTCCGGCTGGAGCCGCTGCCCGCCGCTCTGAATTACGCGCAGCGAGGATAAATCGAATCTTGCAATCAGCGGATCGTTGATCAAGCGAATGAGCAGCGCCGGCACCACCGCGATATGGGTGACTCGATGGCGTTCGATCAAGGTAAAAACATCTTCGCCCCGCGTCGAGTTCGACAGCACAAATGTGCCGCCATGCAATAAATAACCCTGTAGGCCGGGACAAGCGAGAGGCAGATTATGCGCCAACGGCAGCACGTCCAGAAAAACTTCTGCCGCGCCGACGCCGGTCACTGCCGAAGCGATTTTTGAATTGTAAATGTAATCGTTATGCGTGCGCGGGATCAGCTTGGGAATCCCCGTCGTTCCGCCCGACAATTGAAACACCGCGGGATCTTCGGGATCGATGCGAATGCTTTTCAAATCGCTCACCGGGCGCCGGCTCGGCCGCTCGATCATTTCCGTGAGCGAAAGAAAACCCCCGGGCGCGTCGCCCAGAATGATGCCGAACTTTACCGTTTTGTGCGCATCGCGAATCCTTCTAACCAGCTCACAGTAATCGAAATCTTTTATTTTATCCGGAGTCACACACGCCACTGCTCCGGAAAGCTCGGCGAATTGACTCATCTCCCGATAACGATGCGTCGGCAGCGCCATGATCGGGATG
>JBEVIO010000005.1:0-3474 GCA_040510635.1 Binatia bacterium
AATGCGAGGATCTTCTGACAAAATTGTCATGATCTGTGCTAACGCAACCGAGTTGTGCCGGCAAGTGAGAACGCGCAATTTTCTCTAAACGCTCCGCTGCCCGCGCGGAAAAATTGCCACGAGCACAATGACAGGACGCGACAAATGGGATTTGAAAAGGACGATCGCTGCCGCTAGACTGCCGCCACATGTCAGCTTATTTCCGCGCCAATATTGCCCCAATGGCTGGCTACCTGCCGGGCGAGCAGCCGCAGGAAAACGGCATCATCAAGCTCAACACGAATGAAAATCCGTATGGGCCGTCGCCGCAAGTTTATGCGGCTCTGCGAAAATCGCTCACTCCGTCATTGCGCCTGTACCCGGAGCCGCAAAGCGATACGCTGCGATTAGCCGCCGCTAAAGTCTACGGCGTGAAACCGGCCAATATTTTGGCCGGCAATGGATCGGATGAGATTCTATCGATCTTGCTGCGCTGCTTTGTCGGGCCGCGGGATCGGGTCGCCTATCCGTTTCCGACCTATTCTCTTTATGACACTTTAATCGCGATCCAGGATGGAGTCGCCGCGCCGGTCGCTTATCCGGCGGATTTTTCGCTGCCGGCGTCTCTGGCCGAGCAAAAAGCGGCGTTGACTTTCCTGTGCAACCCCAATGCGCCGTCCGGCACCCTGGTAACGCTGCCGGAGATTGAAAAACTTGCGCGTTCGCTCTCGGGGCTACTGGTGGTGGACGAGGCGTACGTCGACTTTGCTGCGAGTGAGGGCGCATCCTCGATTCCGCTTCTGTCTCGCCTTCCTAATCTGGTCGTGCTGCGGACTTTTTCCAAGGCATTCTCCTTGGCCGGCATGCGCATCGGGCTCGCGTTTGCCGCCGAGGAAATTATCGCCGGCATGATGAAAGTGAAGGACTCGTACAATTTGAACCGCCTGAGCTTGGTTGCGGCGACCGCCGCGTTGGCGGATTTGCCCTGGATGGGGCGCAACGCGCGGCGTATTCAACGCAGTCGTAAAAGATTGACGAGCGGGCTTAAGCGCCTGAGCTACCACGTTTATCCATCTCATGCGAATTTTATTCTGGCGCGCAAGCAGGGACAAAATCAGCAAAGCGTCTATGAAGAGTTGAAGCGAAGAAAAATTCTCGTGCGTTACTTCGACCTGCCTGGCCTAGAAGATTGTTTGCGCATCACGGTCGGCGCGCCGTTGGAAATCCAGGCGTTGCTAACGGAGATGGCGGCGATCGCCGGCACGCCGTGAAACCGGCTCTCTGATAGCCGCGCAAAAGGAGTTAGTCATGGCACGGATCAAGATTACCGACCTCGATCATATCGTGCTCAACGTCGGTAACATCGAGCAGTCGCTCCTATTTTATACGGAGATTCTCGGCTTGACGGGCGAGCGGGTCGACGAGTTCAAGGCCGGCAAGGTCGGGTTTCCTTCGGTGCGCATCAACGCTGCGACGATCATTGATTTGTTTCCGAACGAGGAACGTTCATACCCGCGCGCCGGCGCCAAAGTCGACGGCAACTTGAATCATTTTTGCCTGGTGGTCGGCGCCGACGATTTTGCCGATACCGTCGATTATCTAAAAGAAAAGCAAATCGGCATCCGCGAAGGGCCGGTGTCGCGCTGGGGCGCGCGAGGCCGGGCGACCTCGGTTTATTTCCTCGATCCCGATGGCAACGAGATTGAGATTCGCTGTTACTGAAGCTTGCCGATTTCTCGTAGAGCCTGCGCCGCTCAGGCGTTCGTGCGGCGTTCCAATTTTATTTTCACGATGCGCCTGCCTTCCATGTCGACGATCGTGAGCTTGTAGCCGTTTTCCTCGACCCACTCGCCGCCGCGCGGGATGCGCTTGAGCCTGGCCAGCATGAACCCCGCTAAGGTGTGATAGTCGGGCGATTCGTCAAAAGGCAGATCAAAATCGGTTTTCAGATCTTTCAGCAGAGCCGAGCCTTGAATGACCAGGGAGCCGTCGGGCAGACGCTCTACCGGGCCGCGCTCTTCGCGGTCGTACTCGTCACGGATTTCGCCAACGATCTCTTCGACCAAATCTTCGAGCGTAGCAAGTCCCTCGACTTCGCCGAATTCATTGACCACCAAAGCCATCGCCAGCCGGCGGCGCTGCAGTTGCTTCAATAGCTCGCTCACCGGCAGAGTGCTCGGCACAAAGAAGGCGGGGTGGAGATGGTCACGGAGGCGAAAGTCGCTTTTTTCCTGCAAAGCTTTGAAAACATCTTTGTTGTAAAGAATACCGATCACCTTGTCCAATTCGCCTTCGTAAACGGGAATGCGCGAAAAGCCGCTTTCGACGAAGCTTTGGGCCACCTCGGCAAAGGAAGCGTGCACTTCGATCGCATGAATTTCCGTACGCGGCACCATCACCGCTTTCACCGGCGTATCGGTGAACTCAAAGACGCTGTGAATCAGCTTTTCTTCGGTCTCATTGAAAATTCCTTTGGCGGTGCCTTCGCGGATCAGCGATTTGACTTCGTCGACCGAAATGAAGCTGGCGCTCTCGTTTTGACCACCGCCGAAGAGTCTGAGCACCAGATTGCTCGACGCGGTCAACGCTTTGACAAAAAAAGAGCTGACGCGCGAGAGAAATTCGATTGGCCGGGCCACGAAACAGGCGATCTGCTCCGAATACCTAAGTGCGAGGGACTTGGGCACCAGCTCCCCGAGCACAAGCGATAAATAGGAAATCGGCAAGACGACGATTATGAGCGCGATGGCTTCGGCCCAGCGGGCGACTAAAGGAAAAGGTGCCGCGGCGATCCGTGGCTTTAAATAGCCGATGGCCGCCGCGCCGCCGATGGCCGATGCAAGGGAGCTGATCACCGTAACGCCGATCTGCACCGTCGCAAGGAACCGGTCAGGGTCCTCTTTCAGACGGGCGACCACCGCGGCCGCTTTGACGCCGCGTTCGAGCAAGGCGTCGATGCGGCTCTTGCGCATGGTAATGACGGCGATTTCCGAGGCGGCAAAAAAGCCGTTGGCTAAGATCAAGGCCAGAATCCAGATCGCTTCCAGCCAAAAATACTCTATGGTCATCGTTGCAAGCTCCTAATGTTCACCGTCTGCATTGGCGGCGAAAAACACGGGCGTGTTTTGCGAAATTATAAAAAAATTGGACGAAAGACAGCCGGCGCTTGGCAGCGGGTGTGGACATTGACGAGTTGGTGGGGATTTTATCTCCCCCCTGGTAAAAGGCAAGTGCGCGGCGTTTACGCTTTTCGCGCTTTCGCGTAGGATGGAATTCTTGGAGCGTATAGTGGCGGAACAATCCAACGACACGACGTCAATTCAAGGCACGATCGGGCGGATCACCTACCAGCACCCCGAAACGCATTACACGGTGGTGCGCCTGGATGAAGACGGTGGCCCTGGGATAACGATCGTCGGCGCGATCTTTCCGGTTTCCGAAGGCGAAGAGATCAAAGTCACGGGCGTGTGGAAGCGCCACCCCCGCTACGGCCTG
>JBEVIO010000006.1:0-3059 GCA_040510635.1 Binatia bacterium
TGTCGCCGCAAAACAGGTTGTTCTCGAAAAGATATGCGACATGGCCGGTGGTGTGGCCGGGAATGAAGAGAACGGCACCCTTTAACTCGCCAATCTGGATCTCATCTCCCTCATCCACGCCACGGCTCAATCCGTGAATTCTGCCGCTGTCACTCTTATGACCGTAAACCTCGGCTTTGCGCTTTGCCAAAATTCCTTCGTTTCCGCCGGTGTGATCGCGGTGATGATGAGTGTTGAGAATCGCTTGGAGCGAAACCTGCTCCTGGTCGATCCGGGCGAGCACTGGGTCAGCCTCAGAAGGATCGATGATCGCGGCATTCTTGGTTTTCTCGCAAACGATGAGATAGCCGTAATTGTCGCGCAGCAGCGGAATTTGAATAATCTTCATATTTGGTAATTGAGCGGATGAAGGTTTAGGTTACTGTGGGATAGTAGTCCCAAGCGAGAACATTTTCAAATCATCAGCCGACGATTCGTTCCCCTTGACCCCCGGCGCCGGACGTTCTTATAGTGGCCTATCATGATTCGAGCTGGAGTCGGGCAGTCGCAGAAACCGCCAACCGGGGAGGCCGTCGAAGAAGCCGCACGCCAGGCAATGGCGCGGGCCGGGATTTCACGGGCGGATTTGGCGCTGATTTTTTTCAGCGCTGAGCACGCCGCGCGCGCGAGCGAGCTAGTGTCAGCTCTCGCTCGCTCGGTCGGCACAGACTGTGTTTTCGGTTCGAGTGGCGCCGGCATCGTGACCGGCGAAGGCGAGGTCGAGGGCAGCAGTGCCGTTGCCGTGCTCGTGATCGCTTCCGACGAAATCATTGCCCGGCCGTTCATTTTCGAACCGCTAAAAGGCAACGAAGCCAATCTGGGCGCGACTTTCGGCGAATTCCTCGCCAAGGCTGATGACAAAAATTCGCTGATGATCTTGTTGCCTGATTCCTACAACGGCAATCCGCAACCGCTGCTCGCCAGCATGGCGAACAAGGCGGGCTTTCATCCGGCGATTGGCGCCGGGTCGACGGAAAATGGTGCGGCAGGCGCAACCTATCAGCTCTGCGGCGATAAGCTGGCGAACAACTCCATTGCCGGAGCTTATCTCTCCGGCGATTTCCGGGTACACATCGATATTACCCAAGGATGTCAGCCGATCGCCGAGCCGATGATGATTACCAAGGCCGAGGGCAATTTGATTTATGAGATTGACGGCCGACCGGCGCTGGAGGCGTTTGCGCGCGTTCTAAAAGGGCCGCTCGCCGAAGATATTCGGCGCGCGCTGATGGTGCTGTTTGTCGGAGTTCCCGCGGACCGGCGCGAGAACAGCGTGGCGCCGGGAAACTATCTCGTGCGCAATATCATCGGTCTGGATCCGGACAAAGGGATACTCGGCGTGGCCGAAGAAGTCAGCGCCGGCGAAGCGATGATCTTCACGATGCGCGACGGCCAGCGTGCGCGCGAAGACCTGGGCCAAATGCTTCAGAGGCAAGCGCAAGCGCTCGGCGGAAAAAAGCCTGCGTTCGGATTATATTTCAATTGCTGCGCGCGCGGCCATTCGCTCTACGGCATTCCCGGCATCGACTCGGCTTATATCCGCCAAGCGCTCGGCGATGTGCCGTTGATCGGCATGTTCGGCGGCTATGAGCTCGCGCCGCTCGGACGCGCCAATCATCTATTTGCCTATACGGGAGTGTTGGCGTTGATTACGGAATCAGATTGACAGAAGAAGGGTCGGGGAGTGCGGGAATAACGGTTTTTACAACACTGCAATACTTCCATGAGCTTTGGTCACCGCCCGATGCGCTTGCGTTTATTATTCAGGTAGTCGACGACGATGTAATTGCCCATCTGATCGGGCGTGGTATAGAAGACACGGCCGGTATTCAGCCGCGATAGTTGGTCGATAAATCCCTGCCGGTAAAAATCCGCGCCGAGCATAAAAGTATTGATCTTGATGCCGCTCTGTGTGCAGCGCTTCACTTCCTTCAGCGTTTCGTGAACGATGCGGCTGTGCAGCAGCGCCGAGCCCCAGCCGCTGTGTAACCGACCGCCGCGATCAAGCGTCGCCGCTGTCGGCTCGCCGTCGGTGATGAGAATGATCTGGCGATTGGCGCTCCGATTGGAGCCCAGCAACTGGCGCGCATAGCGCAGCGCTTCTTTGATATCGGTGCCGTGCTCCATGAAGTAAGTCAGCGAAACGATCGACGGCAGATCCTCCGCCTGAATCCGCTTGGCGTTGGAACGAAATGCGACCAAGTGAAGCGTGTCCTGGGGATATTTGGTTTGGATCAGCCGATGCAGCGCCAGGGCAACTTTCTTGCCGGCGTGCAGGGCATCGTTCATGAGCATCGAATAACTCACGTCGATCAGCAGCGCGGTTTCGCTGACGGTCGAGTACTCGACCCGATGCACGGAGAAATCTTCCGGCGCTAGCCGTAGCGGTTCGCCTTTTTTGCGTTTCTCCAGGGCGTTCAGCAGAGTCTCGCCGATATTGACGTTGAGTGGATCGCCATACTCGTATTGTTTGGTCTCCTCCATACGGTCGCCATTGGAGCCGCGGCTCGATGTCGCGTGATTGCCCCAACGACCCTTGTTGAGCATTTGAAAAATTTCCCGCAGCGCCTTGTCGCCGATCTTTCTCATGCCTTTGGGTGTTAGACGAAGACCGTGATCGGTGCGGAGGATGTAACCTTCGTCTTCTAGCGTTTGCTCCACGCTTTTGAGGTATTTCAAGTGCTCGTAGGCTTCGTCGCCGAGGATCTCGCGCAATTCTTCGAGATTGAGCTCGGAAGGATCGCCCATGCCGCGCTGGCCCCAGCGCAGAAACCGCTCGAGACCGCGTAGCTGGCTCAGGATCTGACCGGCTTCGCCCATGCCCATGCGCTGGGCGCCCTGAAAGCCAAACTGGTTCATCAACTGTTCGAGTTGCTGCATCTGATTCATCATGTCGCTCAGTTGCTGCAACTGTTCCTGGGTCATGGAGTCGAGATTTTCCAACATGCTCTCGAGATTATTGACCGCGTTGTCCATCATGCTCGGCAGATTTTTCAGAAAATTCTCGTCTTCCAAAAGCT
>JBEVIO010000007.1:0-5410 GCA_040510635.1 Binatia bacterium
AATAATAAGTCGCATTGGCATTGAGCGTGGGCCAGTCTTTGACCTTGGCATCGCCGCGGCGCAGCAAATATTGGCTGAGATGAAACTTGAAGCTTGAGGTGCGCGGAAAGAGAGTAATGCGGCGTAGATTGAGATTGGCCGGGAAGAGCTCCAATCCCTCGGCCGCGCGGGACATATACTCCGCCGGTGAAAGCATACCGCCGCCGGGCGTCTTGCCGACGTTGATGTTGATCTTGCTCGCGAAGACGGGAAACTCCGCCTCGCCGGTGTTGTTCGTCTTGAACAGATATTCGGGCATATGGAACGGCAGGATTTCCGCGAGCGCTTCCTGGAAGGTCGGTTTCAGATTGGGGATCGTCGGGTCGTCGGGATAGAGTGGATCGACGGACTCGAATAATTGGGCGCCCAACTTGTCGCGCAGGATGCTCTTGATCTCTTTATCGATCTGATCGCTGATCGCGGCGTCATTGGCCGTGTGCTTGACCATGAACTCGCGTACGATGCCGATGCGCATGCCGGCAAGGCTCTTTTGCTGGGCAAAACCGGCATAGGGTTTTTGCGCGATCAACGCCTTGGGGATCGCGGTGTAAATATCGCGGGGATCGTAGTAGCCGCGCTTCGGGTCTTTCAATGCGTCGAGGACTATGGCGGTGTCTTTGACCGTGCGGCACTGAATCCCGGCTCGATCGATAAACGGGTCGGCGCCAATGCCGCCGCCGAACGGAATGATCGCTTTACCGGTATTCAAGTTGGCGAGACCGTTGTACGCGGCGGGGACGCGGCAGGAGCCGCCGGTCTCTTCGCAAATCGAACAGGTGACCAGATTCGCCGCTACCGATACGCCCGAACCGGAGCTCGACGCCGCTTGCGCGGCGGCGCGCTCGGTATCATAGGGATTACAGGGATTGCCGGCCCAGGTGCTGCGCGAATTGCCCGCGCCGACCACGATGGCATCGGCCTTAGCCGAACCGCCGGGATCGCCACTGGCGCCGTTGTATTCGCTCAAGTTTGCCTTGGCGAGAATGATCGCGCCCTTGGCGCGGAGCTGCGCTACAATTGTCGAATCCGCCGGAGCCGCGTCCATGCCGTAGGCAACGTCCGCACCGCCCGTCGAGCGCATATCCTTGGCGTCGAAAATATCTTTGATCGAAAACGGCGTGCAGTAAAGCGGCAGCGCGGCGAGATTCGGGTTGGCGCCGAACTGGCGATCCAGCTCGCGCGCCCGTTCAATCCCATCGGGCTGGGCGCGGAATGCCTCGCAGCTCTGACTGCAAGTGTTCGGCAGCGCGCCCTTCGACGGATGCAGGTCGCACGTGGTTTTACAGGTCGCGGAGCGTTCGCCGCGGATGTTGACGGTGCTTAGCGAGCGCAGCTGGCCCGCATTTTTCACGCCGCGAATATAGCCGTAGGTTTGCAGCTTTGCCGGATCGGAAATCGTCGCCTGCATGACACCGGGTTGCAGCGGCGTTCCCGTGTACTTGGCGACGTCGGGAAAAAAATTCTTCGGATCGCCGGCGTCATTGGGATTTACGGGCGCGACACACATGCCGTCGTAGGCGCGGATTCGGTTGAGGTAGGCTTGCACCACCTGCTCGCAGGTGATTTGCCGCGACTTGATCGCGCGGTGGATATCTTCGATCCTTGCTTCTTCGAGATGAAACTTCGATGGTGCCGGCGCCTTGCCGGCCGACGGCGGCTTGGCGACTTGTGCGTAGATTATCCCCGGCACAATGTTCAACAGGCTGATTGCCGCGACCCAGATCGTTAAACAGCGCTTCAAAGCGCTCCCGACGTTCGCAATGTCCGCCATCATGGCTGCCTCCTGGGATATAAATTCGCACTTCTTCTATCATGTTTGTCGTCCATCGGGGGAAATTTTGCGGCAACACCCCTTGTCTCACTCCCTTGGTTAATTTTCCGGCCTTTGGTACTTTTCGAAAAAACCCGCCTGATCGGAGGTGCGCGATGAAAAACATTCTTGTGGCTGCGGTGACGATTCTATTCTCTCTCGCCGGCACCGTTCGCGCCGCAGATAAGATTAGAATCGGGGTGCCGCAACAGGTCGTGCATTGGATGGTTTTTCCTTTGGCGCAACAAAAGGGCTTTTTCAAAGAGGAAGGATTCGACGCGGAAATCGTTCGCATCACCGGTCCGTCCGGCAGATCGGCTCTCATGAGCGGCGATATCGATTATTACACGACCATCGCGTTCATCGTCCAATCGGCGATCTTAGGTTTGCCGGTCAAAGTCGTCGCCGCTTATGTGACCTGTCCGCCCTTCGTGCTGATGTCCCGCCCCGAGTTTAAGTCAGCGCAGGATCTGAAAGGGAAAACCATGGGCATCGGCGCGCCGCCTGGCAGCTCGCCGGACGTGATCGCCAAGCTTTCGCTCAGACACATTGGCTTGAATCCGGATAGGGACGTGAAGTTTGTCTACTTGAACTCGCACGAGCGAACGTTTCTCGCTCTCGAACAGGGACTCTACGCCGTGGGATTGATACCGCCGCCGTTCGATTTTCAGGGGAAAAAGCTTGGCTTCAATTCGCTCGCTCGAGCCGACGAAATTCTCATCTACCCCGAAGACGGATTGATCGCCACCGTGAAAAAAATCAAAGAGAAGCCTGACGAAGTGAAGCGCGTGATTCGCGCCGGCATCAAGGCCAATCGGTATATCCGGGCGCAGCGCGAGGGAACGATCCAATTTTTGATGGAATGGCAGAAAGTCAATCGGGAAACGGCGAGCGCCAACTACGACAGCGCCGTGCGAGTTTTCAACGACGACGGCGCGTTGCCGGAAGCCGGCCTGCGGCTGATCATCGACGAAGCGAAAAAAACCGCTAAAGTGGAGCGCGAAATACCGCTCAACGAAATCGCCGATCTCTCGATCCTGCGAGAAGCGCAAAAGGAGCTGGGAATTAAGCCGAAATAGTCGCAACCATCGCGCGCCGCCAATGGGAGGCGGTCACGGGTTTGCGTACGTAATGGCCGAAATCACCGCGCCTTGCGGGTCCTGGATCACGCAGAAGCGACCGACGGTGGGGATATCCTGTGGTCCCATCAAGATCTTTCCCCCAAGTTGCTGCGCGTTTTTGGCGACTGCATCGACGTCAGCAACGGTAACATAGCATGCCCAGTACGGAGGCATGCCTGGCGCTTGCGACGGCATCGACATTATTCCACCGATACCCTTTCCACGGACTTTTACCACCGTGTAAGTCATGCCTGGCGTGACACTCATCTCTTCAGTTGTCCAACCGAACAGCTTTGTGTAAAAGTCCTTGGCCGCATTGGCATCGGTGGTCATCAATTCGCACCAACTGAAAGCACCGTGGGTTTTTAGTTGTTCATCCACCTTTGTGTCCTCCGGTCTTTTGACTCTATCACCGGCGCAACCGACGACAAGGGTGGGCGGCTGCAGCGCGATCAATATTGTTAAATTTTTTGAAAGTTTTAAACGCCATCGAATCCCCGTGCGTCCGCAGGGAATTCTCCCATGCTGGCACGCCGGCGCGACTTTTTCTCGCAGCTTCTGTTTGCCGCGTTCGCTGTTCGATTTGAAGTTCAAGGCAGCTTGGAAGTTTGTTCGGAACGGCAGCAAATTTCTGCCAGCTTGTTCGTAATAAAATAAGAGGATGCGCCAAGCCGATCGTCGAGCGGTCTGGTATTTCGAGATTGATCATGGAAACATAATTTATCCCCGAAGTTTCCGGAAGCTTCGTCGCGCTGATTCTCCGAGTGCCGGAGCCAGGCGTTCCGGCTGGGATCAGCTAATGCCGCCGCAAGATTTGACTAACGATTCCGTCAAACGACTTTTGCCGTGGCTGGTCGCCATCGCCGTATTTATGGAGTCGCTCGACACGACCATCCTGAACACGGCGGTGCCGGCGATCGCGGCGGCGCTCCAGGTGGCGCCTCTCAGCATGAAGGCGGTTCTCTCCAGCTACACTTTAAGCCTGGCGGTCTTCATTCCGGTGAGCGGCTGGATGGCGGATCGATATGGAACCCGCCGGGTGTTTTCCGCCGCGATCGGCATGTTCACTGTCGGATCGATCCTGTGCGGAATCTCTAATAGCATTCACATGCTGGTTATTTGCCGTATTCTTCAAGGCTGTGGCGGGGCGATGATGGTGCCGGTCGGCCGCTTAACCATGGTTCGAACCTTCGCCAAATCGGAACTCATCCGCGCCATGAGCTTCGTCGCCGTTCCGGCACTCGTCGGCCCGATGCTGGGACCCGTCGCCGGCGGTCTCATCGTAGGATTTCTTCACTGGCGGATGATTTTCTTCATCAACGTGCCGATCGGCCTCCTCGGCTTGTATTTTATTTATCGCCACCTGCCGGACTATCGCGAAGCATGTATCGACCAGCTCGATATTATCGGTATGATTCTCTTTGGCGCCGGCGTCGCGCTTCTGTCGTACGTCTTGGAAGTGTTTGGCGAGCACACTCTGAGCGTTGTGGAAATACTCGGCCTGTTGGCGCTCTCCATCGTGCTGCTCTCGGGCTATGGGCGCCACGCGACGACGACACTACATCCGCTGCTGCGTCTCGGCCTGTTTCGCATCCGAACTTTCCGCGCCGCAGTCGCCGGCGGCTTCATCACGCGTCTGGGCGTGGGTGGAATGCCGTTTCTTCTTCCGCTGCTTTACCAGGTCGGACTCGGCTACACGCCGGTGCAATCTGGATTCCTGATTATGCCTCAAGCCCTCGCGGCAATGAGCTTGAAAATGTCTATGCCTCTCGTGCTGACGCGTTTCGGCTACCGCCGGGTGCTGATCTACAACACAGTGATCATTGGCACGATCCTCGTGCTGTTCTCCACCATTGGGCCGGGGACGCCGGTCTGGCTCATCGTGCTTCAGGCCTTCTGTTTCGGATTTTTTTCCTCGCTGCAATACACGAGTATGAATACGCTCGTGTACGCCGATGTCAGTGAAAGCGACACCAGCATGGCAAGCACCATCGCAAGCACCGTTCAACAGATGTCGATCAGCTTCGGCGTTGCAGCGGCCTCGTTGGCAGCGGCGCTCTTCATCCCCGATCGGTTTAACTCCGACGCCGCGCAGATGATCCATGGCGTGCACCAGGCTTTCCTGGTGCTCGGCGGGCTAACCATTCTTTCCACGATAGTTTTTCGTGAATTGAAAACCAATGATGGCGACAACGTCAGCCAGCACAACGTCATCGTCCCGCAAGGCCCACAGGAAATCGCCGTCACACCAGCGGCCGCAAGACCTCTGATCCTCAATGATCGAAGCGCGGACCGCGAGTCAGTTTGAATTTAATTTGGGCAATCCCAACAATATCTTCATTTTCCCTGTATATAATTGAGCTTGCCAAAAATCAGCACGAGCATTTAAAAGGGGAGCATGAAAATTCGGATGAACTCCGCGTGAAGTTCAGCGCGGGGA
>JBEVIO010000008.1:0-4128 GCA_040510635.1 Binatia bacterium
CGCAACGCCGCTCACTACGTGGACAAGATTTTAAAAGGCGCCAAACCGGCTGATTTGCCGGTGCAGCAGGCGACAAAGTTTGAGTTCATCATCAATCTGAAAGCCGCAAAACAGATTGGTCTGACAATTCCAGTGCGCGTGCTCGAGCGGGCCAATCAGGTGATCAAATAACGCTAGGATTGAACTGATTTCTCCATCCACGCAATCTCGCGTGAGATCGAATCACTCATGATCATCACGGCGTAAAGACGGTGAATTCCTACCGATCGTAATTTGAAATCACCTTGATTTGTTCGTTGTTCGGCATGGGCGCTATCGTTGAGACGAGAAGAGAAAACGCATTGGCGACGTGGTACCAAACGGTTCTTTTTTCCCGCCGCTCGGTGTCATAACTCCAGCGTCCGCTGAGCGCTTCAATCAGCAGCTTGGCGCCAGTCCCTTTTTTCGAGCGCGCCCTCTTCGGACTTCTCGAAAACTCCACGATAGTTAATGCACAAAGATCGACATTAGCCGGCTTTGCAACTTTTCACCATGTAGTCTTTCCGCGTAGTTAGAAGTTTACGAAACTTGTTGGACGTGAGGGGGATATGTTTGAAACCCGCCCCCTACTTTTTTGCATGATTCAAGTTCCTTCGCATTCGCGAAGGACAAGCTTTGCGGTTAAATAGCCGAATTTACTTCGGGTCAATCGGATGCCGCTCCAGGAAATTCTGCAAGGCGATCAATGCGCCGTCCCCATCCCAAAACGTCATATGTCTGGTCTTTGGAATCAGTGCTAACTCCGCTCCTGGAATCAACGGCGCCAACCTCTTTGCCGTAGCCGCCGGTGTGCTGCCGCGCCGTTCGACGCCATCATCCGCGCCACAAAGCACTAGCGTGGAAACCTTAACCTTCGGTGCTTCGGCCAGCGTATCCCAACTGAGCCGCGCTTGTTCATGGATATGATATTGCTCCACCGTGCTTTGTCCCGACCAGAGAGCCTCGGCGAGAGCACCGGCAATATCGCGATGATCGCGATAGTATTCAGGAGTGTACGCCATCAGGTCATTGTCGATGTGCGCGCGAATGTATTTTTCAAAACCGACCCGCTTAATCTCGCTCATCGCTTCCGGCGCGACATCGCGCGGCCAGCCGTCGAGCCGCCTCGAACCCGGCCCAGTAGCTGCGATCGTCAAACTCGCGACGAGGTCCGGCCGCTCGATCGCCATCGCTTGAACAATCTGCCCACCGATTGCGAATCCGACGGCGTGGCATCGGGCGACGCCGAGCTCGCCGAGTAGCGCGATCGCGTCACGCGCAAACTGACCGACGTTGTAACCATCTGCCGGCTTGCCGCTTCGTCCCGTGCCGCGGCTGTCGTAGATGATTGTGCTATAGCGTTTTGAAAGCGCCGGCACGACGACCACGTTCCAAGTCGCACACGGCCACCAATCGGGCGGAACCAACAGCACAGGCTCGCCGCTCCCCTGCGTCTCATAATAAATCTCGATACCGTTCACTTTCGCCGTCGGCATTATGCTATTTCCTGCGATCGCTTTGATCGTTCCTTGCCTGGGTCCGCCCGCCGTCACGCCAGCCAGTTGTATTTAAACGTTTTGAACAGTTTGAACTACTTGAACGTTTTGAACGCGTTCCATTAGTTCACCCCGGCGCCAAGCCGAATAGTTGCTGAAACAGCTTGGTCGATTCGGGCATATTTTCGTTCTCTAAGTCCTGGATGACTCGCTTAAATCCTTTCATCAGGCGCGGCGGGTCAGGCTCGACATCGCTGCGGGCCGGGATCCGGCTCATCTCGCGCAGCTTCAATTGCGCGGATTTAGAAAACAAGAAGTCGATAAGCAGTTTTGCCGCCGCCGGATGCGGCGGTCTTTGCGCGATACTGGTTGTGCTGACGATAACCACCACGGGCTCCAGCGGCACCCACTCGATCGGCGCGCCTTGATTGACGAAGCTCTGCGCGTGCGGACCGTAGCCGATCGTCAGCGGCGCTTCACCCGCGGCGACGAGCTGGATGCGACCGCGCGCGCCGCGTTGGAAGATCTGATCCTGCTGCGCCAGGCGGCGAAAATAAGCGAGGCCTTTCTCGCGGCCCCAAGCTTTGAGCAGGCCGTCAAACCACTCGAAATTTTCCGTGTCGTTGATGATCTGCCGCCCCTTCCAAATCGGCTTGAGCAAGTCTTCATAGGTTTTCGGGACGTCATCCGGCTTCACGTTTCGTTTATTGTAAGCCAGCACAAAGCTGTTCAGGAAGCTCGACGCCCAATAGCCATTCTTGTCCTTCAATTCAGGCGCGAGAAATTTGTGTTCGGGCGATTCGTATCGACCGATGATATTTCGCTGCTTGAGAGCGGTGAAACCGCCGCGGCTGGAAGTTCCCTGCATCACGTCCACGGAATAATTCTTCGCTGCGTATTCGCTGACGATACGGTTGACCAACGCGCCGGAACCTGAACGGAGCAAATCAACTTTGATGAACGGATATTGCTTCTCGAACATGTCGACAAACTGTTTGCTCTCGGGAATCGAGACCGTCGTGTACCAAACGACTCTTCCTTCCTTTTTCGCTTGAGCAATCAGATCAGGGTTTCCGACCTGAGAAAGGGCGGCCTCTGCACTCAGAAGAATTGCGAAAACAATGACTATCTGCAGACTCTTATTCATCCTTTATCACTTATCCTTTCTCCTTTGCCCTTTTGCAGCATCTCTTTCGCCGCCTCACACACACTTTCCAGCGACGGCAAGAACGGCCGCTCATCATAGAACGGTAAAAATTGATCCGCGCCGGCAATGATCCGCGGCCCGCAGGCAAGCTTCCCCTCCGGCAGCTCATCGAGCACGCAGCGCACGTAAGGCGCATATCCGGACAAAATCGGTTCATCCTGTACGATCAGCACACGGCCGGTCTTGCTCGCGGCATCAAGAACAGTTTCCTTGTCGAGCGGTTTGATGAATCCAAGGCTGACCACTTCTACCGATTGAGTATGTCCTTGCTTCGCCAACTCGTCGGCGGCATCTTCGGCGAGCGCGGCGGCCCGCCCGGCGGCGATAATAGTCAGACGGTCCCCTAAGCGGGTCACTCGCGCCTTGCCGCCGGGATTGCGCTCCGCCAATTCACCGGAGCGTGGATGAATCGATCGATCTTCGAAGAACAGCGTCGGCGTCGGTCGCCGCAACGCTTCGCGAAAGTTCCAGTAGGCTTCACTCGGGGAACCCGGCATAGCGATGTTCAAATCCGGCACGTTATAAAACCACGATGCGCCGACTTCGTTACCTTCCGGGCCGTGGCCGCGAAAGCGCGCGATCGGCAAACGAATGATAACCGGGCAGCTCAACCGCCCGTTCGTCAGGTAGTGCAGCTTGGCCGCGCTCTGCACGATCGCCATGTGACAAACCGATGCGATGTCGGCGTAGGCGATCATGACCAAAACTTTCATGCCTTTCATCGCCGCGCCCACCGCCATGCCGACCATCGCGCTCTCGCTGATCGAGCAGTCGCGCACCCGCTCCGTGCCGTAAGTTTCGGCCAAGGCCTTGAGCGCATGGCCTGTAAGGTTCTGACCGATGATCATCAACTTCGGCTCTTCGCGCATGGAATCTTGCAGCGCTTTGCCGAAGGCATCGCGGTAAATCAACGTGGACATTTCGTACTTCTTTCTATGCTTGGGACATTGCGGTGGCATTTACATCCGGGCGACCACCGGTCGCCCCTACAATTATTCATTTAACTTCGGCAAGAACGGTCGCGAATGTTTCTTCCAGTCTCTCGTCTTCCGCGCGGCGCAGGCGTTCCAGATCATCCGCCGACACCGAATTGTTCGCGATCAACCAGTCGCCCATGCGCTTCAGCGGATCGCGTCGTTCGGCTTCGGCGAGATCCGCTTCGATGCCGGGCCGCACCTCGCCGAAATGAGAACTGTAAAGGCCGGTACGAAATGTCATGCAATCCAAGAAGACTGGCTGTCCGCCGACCGCGGTCGCCCGCGCCCACCGCGCCGAATGATAAACATCCAGCGCATCGTTGCCGTCCACCGTGCGCGCGGCGAAGCCGAAGGACTCGGCATAGGGAATCAACGAGCGCGTTTTGCGCACCTTCGACCAAGTCGTCGACATTTCCCAGCCGTTGTTCTC
>JBEVIO010000009.1:0-9668 GCA_040510635.1 Binatia bacterium
TGACAATAGATCACCGGCGTGGACGTGCCGACGTTGATCCCTTCCAGATTGGGATTGATAATGCGGACGCCGCCGATGCGGCGCAGGAGATAATAACTTCTCAGCGCGGCATGGCCCGACGGCAGGCGCTTGAAATCATTTCCCGGGAAGATCCGTTGCATCTCGCGCCGCACCGACTTGTCGAAACCGTAACCTTGCTGGCCGAGGGCATCATCGATCAGCAAAAAACCGCCGTAAGAGAGGAAGCGGCGCAGGGTTTCGATTTCTTGCTGGCTGAACGGCTCAAATTCATAGCGGCCCGCCAGATAGAGAAAAGGATAGTTGAACAAGTCGGGGTCCGCCAGGGTGACCTCCCGCTTGGCGGTGGCCGCTTCGACGCTGGTGCGCGCCATGAGCTCCTCCATGAGCGGCGTTACCGAGAGCGGATGAGGATTCCAGTCGCCGCCACGGTATTTTACCTGCGCGAAGACGAACTGTGAACGGCGTTTATCGTCCGGCTCGGCGGCATCGAGAACCGACGGCAAGAAAGCCGCGCCGACGAAACTTTGAGAAAGCATGCGAATGAAATTGCGGCGATTCATAGAGAATTTAAAAGTAAAAATTTAAAGTTAAAAAAGACCACTCTAGCTTCATTTCTAAAAGCGCTGACCCAACCAGCCTTCGAGCAACAAGGTTACAATGAGCAGAGCCAGCAAGGGAAGGGCGAGGTCGGTGCGTTTGCCGCCGTCTTTGAGCGCATCGACGGGAATGACTTCGGCGCGAATCGGCTTGAGCTTGGTTTGCAGCTCGCGCGTGCTGATCTCATCCAAGCGCGATTCCAGCACCGGCGGATTGACCGCGTACATTTGCGGCAAGTCGCCATTCTTATCGCCGGCCGGCAACGCTAAACGGTAAATACCGGCCCGGTCGTTTTCCTCGATGCTCGCGCCAGCTCGGTCTTTAACAGCGGTGATCGCCACCTCCGCCGTCTGTTTATCCGGCTTGGTGATCCGCAAGTTTTTACCGACAAACGTCGGCGGCAGCGCGATTTCCTTCGCCGCGCCCACGGCGATACCGCCGTCCAACGCGCCTCGATTGCTGCCGGCCAAATATTGCGTGAGCGATTGCATTAACGGCAAATAGACGGTTTTCAACGGCAGATCGGTCCAGTCCCGGTCGGCGGATGAGGTCATGAATAGGATTCGCCCCGCGCCGACTTTTTGTTCGAGCAACAGAGGATCGCCGTTGGCAAGCGCGATCAAAGGCGTACGGCCGACGGCTGCGGTACGTGAGTAGCCCCAAACGCGCGCGGACTTGAGCGATTCCAGGAGAATCGGATCGGCGAGCAACTGCAGCGCCGGATGTTTGGTATCGTAATTAACGATTTTTTCGCCATTCGCCTCCGGGCCGATTTTTTTGTCGCCGAGTTGGCCGGGAAGATCGCGCGCGAGTTTTTGCGTGTAACTATCCGCCTGAAACTTGTCCCCCGAAAAGATCAACACACCGCCGCCTTGGCGCAAAAAATTCTGTAATTTCGGCGAGAGGCTATCTGGCAGGGTTGCAACGTTGCATAAAATCGCCACTTGGAACGTTTCCAGCGCCGCCGCGTTCAGTCCATCGGGTAGGATTACCGTCGGCAGGAAAACAGACGAGTCGCGCTCGCCGGACGGACTGAGCGCGCGACTCAGAAAAAAAGTTTCGCTTTGGACCAGCGAGGTTTGCGGATCGCCGTCGACGATCAAAACTTTGATCTTGTCCTGAGCGTCGAGCGTGAAATTCGTCGTTGCGTTGCCGGCGAGACCGGCTTTTTTGAGCGTCACCTGCCCCGTGTGCGCGCCCGGCTGGCTCAGCCGCGTTTGAAAACTCAAGGAACTTTCCGCCTTGGGCGCTACCGTGACGAGTTTTTGCTCTTTGTTCTGGCCGTCGATGCTGAGCTGGGCGAGTACGTCCTTGAGCTCGCTGTCACCGAAGTTCGCCACCGTGACGTCGATCTGCAGCGGCAGATTGGCGCCGACGCCCTGACTGCCTAAGCGGATTTCCTTGATGCTGCCGTTGAGCGGCGCTTGCTTGCGGCCAACGTGGATCAATTTGAAGGGTATCGATGGATCGAGCTGTTTCAACCCGGCGATGGAGAATTGATCCCAACCCGTAAGGCCCATGTCGGTGATGAAGCGGATTTCTTTTTGGCCCGCGGGGACATTCAACAATTCGTAAGCCTTGCTGAGAGCGGCTTCCAGATTGACGCTGCCGTCGGCAATCTCGATGCCATCCAATTCCCGCAGTAAGACGTCTTTTTGTCCTTTCAGCCGAAACAGCTCTTTGCCGGTTAGGTTGGTCGGGACGATCGCCGCGCGGTCGTCGTCGCTCAACGCCGAGATCAGCACGCGCGCGGCATCCTTGGCTTGTTTGAAACCGTTGCCGTCGCCGCTCCAGGTCATGCTCAGCGAATTATCGAGCAGCACGACCAACGAGACCGGACCGCCGCCGGCGAATAGCCCGGCGCCGGTTTGAAAAATCGGATTGGCGAGCAAGAGCGCGAGAAATACGACCGCCAGAGTTCTGAGCGCCAGAAGAATCCAATGGCGCAAACGATAACTGCGCGAGATGCGCTTTTGCGAGAGTAGGATGAAGCGCACGGCGGGAAAGCGGATTCTTTTGAGCTTGCGGCGGTTGAGCAGATGAATCAGCACCGGCAGCGAGGCCGCCAAAAGGCCGAGCAGAAAAAGCGGATAGAGAAAAAAAACCGACATGGCGGCGCGCTAGCCTCTCCAGCTCAGATAACTGGCCAATGCCTGGTCCAGAGGCGTCGCGGTCGAGATGATTTGATAGTCGATGGTGTTGTCGCGGCACTGCTTGCGCATATCGTCGATGAATTCCTGCACGACCTGCTTGTAGGTCGTGCGGATGGTGCGCGGGTCGGCGATCACGTGCAGATTCGTGGCTTCCAAATCTTCGAACAAGATGTTGCCATCGAAGGGCAAATCGAGCTCGGCCTGATCGAGCAGATGGAAGACGATGACATCGTTGCCCCTGAAGCGAAACTGGCGCAACCCCTTGAGAATCGCCTCGGGCTCGTCGAGCAAGTCAGACACCAGGACGATCAGCCCACGTCGCTTCACCTGGCCGGCGATGTCTTCGAGAATCTTGCCGACGTTGGTCTCGCCGCCCGGCCCGCGCTTTTCCAAGGCGCTCAGGATCTGCGTCAGGTAATCGCGCTTGGCGCGCGGCGGTACGAAGGATTCGATATGGTCGGAGAAGGTGACGACGCCGGCGGCGTCTTGCTGCTTGAGAATGAGATAAGCGAGCGATGCCGCGAGCGTGCAGCCGTAGTCAAATTTCGTAATGCCATCCGAGGCATAATTCATCGATGCACTGGCGTCCAAAAGGAGATACGCGCGCAGGTTCGTTTCATCTTCATACTCTTTGATGAAGTAGCGGTCGAACTTGCCGAGCGCCTTCCAATCGATGCGGCGAATCTCATCGCCCGGCGAATATTCGCGGTGTTCTTCGAATTCGACACTGAAACCCTTGGAGCGACTCCGATGCACGCCGGACATCAATCCCTCGACGACCCAGCGAGCGCGCAAGGCGAGATTGGAGATCCCGGCGAGAACCTTGGGATCGAAATAGTTTTTGGCGCTGTCGGCCATGCTTCTTCACTCGTCGAGGATCGAGGATAGAAGATCGCTATCCTCCATCTTCGATTTTCTATCCTCAAAATTTTTACCACCGGCGTCGAAGATAATCTAGCCGGCTGCGCCGCGTGGAAGGTTGGAAATTTACTTCGCGGCTCTGCCGTCCGCAGAAGGTTTTATATCGGTCAAAAGACGCTTGATGATATCGCCGGAGGAGAGCCCTTCGCCTTGAGCCTTGAAGTTGGGCACGATGCGGTGACGGAGCACGGAAGGAGCCAGCGCCTGAATATCTTCGATCGAAACGGCATAGCGGCCCTGCAAGATGGTGCGCGCTTTGGCGCCGAGGATGAGATACTGGGAAGCGCGCGGGCCGGCGCCCCATTCGACGTAATCCTTGACGTACTGCGAAGCGTCGGCGTTTCGCGGCCGCGAGCGCTGCGCCAAGCTGACCGCGTAAGAAATCACGAAGGGCGAGACCGGAACCTTTCGCACTAGCTCCTGATAATGCAAAATCGCCGGGCCGTCCATTATCTTGTGCGGCGACGGTTTGCCGGTCGACGTTGTCTGCATCACGATCTGCACTTCGTCTTCAAAATCCGGATAACCGATCTCCACGTTTACCATAAAGCGATCGAGCTGGGCTTCGGGAAGCGGGTAGGTGCCTTCTTGCTCGATAGGGTTTTGCGTGGCCAGAACGAAAAACGGCAGGTCAAGCGGAAAAGTGGTGCCGCCCGCGGTGACTTTGTATTCCTGCATCGATTGCAAAAGTGCCGCTTGGGTCTTGGGCGGTGTCCGGTTGATTTCGTCCGCAAGCAGGATGTTGGTGAAAATTGGCCCGCGGAGAAACTGAAAAGCACGCCGGCCGGTGGCGGCGTCTTCCTGCAAGATATCGGTGCCGGTGATGTCGGAAGGCATTAAGTCGGGAGTGAACTGGATGCGGTTAAAGTCGAGATCCAAGATTTCCGCGAGCGTGCTGATCAGAAGTGTTTTCGCCAATCCTGGCACGCCGACAAGCAGGCAATGACCCCTGGCGAACAGAGCAATCAATACTTCTTCGATCACGTGGTCTTGGCCGACGATCACCTTACGGATCTCGTCGAGCATGCTGTCGCGCTTGCTCGCGAACTCTTCGATCTCCGCAATCTCGTGTTGTTCCATCTCCGTTGCTTCCATGGTCCTCCTTCTCGATCGATTAATTATTCCCGGTCATGAGTTTGTCGAGCGTCGCTTTGGCGAGGCGGGCTTTTTCCGGTTCGCCGAGGGCCGTGTAGGTGTCCCCCAGTAAGCGGTAGATAAGCGGGTTAAACGGGTTGATCTGGATGGCTTCCTCGAGCGCGCTGCGCGCCTCTTTGAAATTCTTTGTGACATTCTGGGCACGGCCCAATTGCACGTACGCATTGACGTTATCAGGATCGACGTCGAGCGCTTTCTGCAGCAGCGGCAGGGCTTCCGCCGGACGGTTGGTTTCGATCATCACCCGTCCGAGCTTGTTGAGAATGATCGGAGAATACGGGCTAGCCTGCAAAGCGCGCTGGTATTCGGCGGTCGCCGCGACGCTGCGTCCTTTGCCCAGCAATTGATCGGCCAGATGAGTGCGATTGCGCGCCACTGCCGATTGGATTTCTCTCAATTCGACCACTTCTTCGTCTTCGCGCTGGTCCTTTTTGACCTTCAATTTGCGCACGCGGCTTCCTTCGATTTCTTTTAGCCCTTTGGTTTTGAGAAAACCCTTCCATTTGGTTTCGAAAGCATCGAAAGACATGCCGTAGACTTTTTCGATCGCTTCTGGTGTCGGTTTGTCATTCAACGTGGCGAGCAGTTCGCGGACGCCGGCCCGGCCTTTGCTCTGGTTGATGAAATCCACCGCCGAGGCGGCCTCGGCGTAGGCGAGCTGCACTTGCTCGGGAGTGTCGAGGTGGATTAAAGACGGCTCCATATTTTTGAAGCCGACAAACTGGTTTTTCGCCAAAGCTTGCACGAGCAAGGTTTGATTGGCCGGTGTCAAATAATCTTCCGCAGCGTCGGTGGTGGGCGCCGGTTTGCGCCAGCGGGTTTCGTAAAAGCGCGCCATGCCCTCGTGCAGCCAGATTGGCGCTTGATTATTGCTGAGCGCGACAATGGCGTAGTGCTGGTATTCATGACTGAGGGAATCCAACCAGCGATAACCGAAGCTTAACGCGCGCGGCGAGATGATCATGAGCTTGTTGAACTTGCAGATGCCCACGGCGCCGGTCTCCTCGATATCGCGCAGTGAAAGCGTCGAAATGGCGTTAAAGCTGGTCGCGTCGGGCGCGATTTCGACGCGGACTTTCTCCTTCGGATAAAAACCGAGCTCCGCTCCGGTGGTTTCATAACTCTTTTCCAAGGCCGCGAGCGCGTGCGGCACGAGAATGGCGTCGCGTTTATCGTCCGCGAACAAAACGAAATGCGCGCTTTCGTGGCGCTTGAGCGATTTGTGGACATCGACGGTGAACTGCGTGAGCAGCTTTAGCGCTTGGCGTCTTTGGTTGGTCGAGTCGATGGCGAGAGCGCGCTCGAAAACCGCCAGCGCTTCGGTGTAACGGCCTTCGTAGAATTTCACTCGCGCGTCGAATTCGAGCGCCGCCGCCGACTTGGGATCTTCTTTGAGCGCTTTGGCGGCGAATTCTTCGGCCTGGGCTGTGCGCCAGGCGTCCAACATTTCCTCGCCGCTTTTGAACTTCGGGTCGGGCTCCGCGCCAAATGTCGGCCCGGCCAACAGCAAAAAAAGCACGAGACAGGAGAACAAAGAAACTCGATACTTCAATGCGGGATCACTCGGAAAGATTTTTGAAATAGCGCTCGATTTGCTCTTTCATCTGGGGCGGTACGCCTTGCTTGAGCGACTCGAGGATTTCCTCGCGGAAATTGCGCGGTGCTTTGTATTCGTCTTTCCCCGGCAGATGAAATTTTTCGGTGTCGAGGCCGCTGAACCCACTTTCGATATCGAATTGGGGAAACTGCGGCATGCCGGGAAGGGGCGTCATCGAGCCATAGGGCAGAAATCGTCCCTGGCGGAACAGGCGGGTGATCGGCATGTTGCCGAGCTGGCCGCGCTGCGCCATTTGCTGCATCGAAGATTGCATCTGTTGCTGCGATTGCGACAACCGGTCGAGGGCGGCTTGCTCCGGCGGCACCGCGCCGCGCGAATCCAACTGGCCGAGCCGATTTTGCGCGCTGCCCATGGATTGCCCGGCTTCGCCGATGTTCTGCACGATCTTCGGATCGAGCTGAGGGAAGAGCTGAAAGAGCGATTCCAATTTCTCGTGCAACTCTTCGGTCCGTTCTTTGAGCACGTCCTGGCGGTGCGCCAAGTCGCGCACGTCCCGCTTCTCCGCATCGGAGAGTGCCCGAGACGGCTCGTTGAGCAGCGCTTGGAGCTCGGATTTTATGTCATCGAGGCTTTTTTCGGCGCGCTGGGCGCGACGTTCCTGTGCCGGCGAGCGTTTTTTGCCGAGCTCTTTGCGCGCCCAACCGTCGCCCTCGCCGTAACCGGGAAAATCTTTGTTGGAGAGCTTGGCGATAAGATTCTTGAGCAGCGAATTCATCGTCGCGTCGTCCAAGTTGGTTAGCAGGTTCGGGTCGTCGGGGCCTTCACGGTCGGGAAAGAGTTCGGTCAATTGACCCAACTCGGCGACAGCCTTTTCGAGGAAGCGATCGAGTTTGTTCTTGAGCGCGGAGTCGCGCTCGGTCAGAGCCGAATTGTTGATCCCTTCGGTTTTGACCAGGATCTCTTGCTGCTCCCGGGCAATTTCCTGAAGCTCGTTGCTTTGGCGCTGCATCTCGCCTTGCATGCGGCCCATGCCCGAAGCCATGGCGGAGCGCTGGGCGTTTTGCATCGCTGCAGCCATCTGCGCCATCTGACTAAACAACTCCCGTGCCATTTGGCGCGCGCCTTCGATATCCCCGGCCATGAGCTTTTTGCGAATCTCATCGAGAGCGCGAAACATATCATTGAAGCCGAGACCTTGCATGGTGTCGGCATTCATAAAATCGTCAGGCATCTGTTGCGCGAGCTGCGAGACCGCCTGCTGCAAGCTCGCCAAGGTCTTCGCCAGCTCGGCAATCTGTTTCATGATGGCGTCGAGATTCTTGTCGCCGCTCTGAAGTTTCTCCAAGGCGTCCATAAGGCGCTCTTGATTGCGCGCCAAGTCTTGCGCCGTCGAGGCCAACTCCTGTGCCTTCATCCGCTTGCCGATGTCTTCGGACAGAAGCGACATGCGCTCGAGCTCGGCAGCGATATCGTCGCGCGCCTTGAGCTTTTCGCTGTCGTTGGCGGCCTGCTCTTGTTTCTTTAAAAGCTCGTTTTTGGTGAATTCCAGATTGCGCTTGAGCGCCTCGAGATCGGTCCAAGTAGCGTAATCGGACATCCGGTCTTTTTCCGTCTGGCGCATTACGTCCTCGGTGCGCTTGAGCGCGTCGGTAAGGTTCTGCTCGAACTTTTTGTCTAATTCCGGTGCCGCCGGCCTTTCGCCCGGCGCCGGGGTTTCGAGATGATCGCCCAAGAGATCGACCATGCGCTGATTCAAGTCACGCACCATGTCGGCGACTTGTAGGTGATCGCCTTTGAGATTTATCAGCTTCAATCGAATCGAGCGCGAGGTGCCGATTTTCGGGCCCGAGATCGTGTCGTTATCGAAGACCTGGAGGAAGAATACCGCTTCTTCGCCGTCGCGCAAGCCGAGCTTGCCGAGATTCCATGCGTACTGGTCGCGCAGGATGAGCCGCTTAGCGTCCTCCTTTTGCAAGCTGATTTTTTCTTCGCGATCACCGACCTTGGTGATCAAGGCGATTTCTCCGATGCCGAAATCATCGCGCGCGCTGTATTCCAGCGACAGGGTTTCGTCACCGTTGATTTCCAAGTCTTCGGTCGGTCGCAGCAAGTCGACCGTGGGAAAGCCGTCGGGTTTGACGCGCAGCTCATAACTGATCGGCGTGTTGCGAAAGCCGTAGCTGTCTTCGACCAGGATCCGATAGGATTGCGCTTGAAACAAGACGAGGTTCGCCTGCAGTTTACGGCCATCGATTTTGAGCGGAATTTTCTTGCCGTCATCCATGACGATGTCGGCTTTGACGACATCTTTAGTCGTGACCGCATCGAGCCGCAGCGTCGATCCTTTGAGCCCTTCGATATTGCCTTCCGGCACGGAAACCGATGCGAGGCCAGTGTAGGCGGGCGGATAAAGCATCAGTTGGACGTTGGCGATTTCCGGCGGATCGACGGCTTCGGCAGTGTAGGTCGGCGATGTAAACGGGCCTGTGACCGCTCGGTAGCGCAAAGTTTTTTCTAACCGCGCGACCTTGGCGCTGAATTGTCCTGCGCCGAGATTTTCCATCGGCACTTTTTCCAAGCCGACCGGTTGGCCGCCCTCGTCGGTGGCCGTCCAAGTCATCAAATCCAAAGTCGCCGGTAGCGCGCCGGCAGTAGCGGCGCGGATCGTCACTGGCGCCCCGCGCACGACGCGCAACCCTTTGGGCTCGATCTCGACGGTCGTTTGGCTCGGTGGCAAATGATCGAGCGGTCGGGTCAACAGGCTGATCGTGCCGCCCACCCAGGAGGGATTGAGCAGCACCATCGCCGCTACCGGGACGATCAAGAAACCGAGCAGACGCAGGCTGGTTATCAAGCGCCGTTTGTCGAGCAGATCCTCAACCCGCAGGCCGGCGATCTGTTTTCGGGTCGTGCGTAGGAGCGCCAGCACCATGCCGGAGGAAAAGCCTTGAGCATTTTCGGCGCCGACAACCTGTGGGTAGAGCTGCAAGGAATTGATGAGATTATTGCGCAGCCTGGGTTGTTTCTGCTCGATGTAGAGCGCCGCTCGTTCTTGCGAAAGCCGGCGCAGGAAGCGAAACAGCGACCAGCCGAGCGCCGTCAAAAGGACGATGGCGGTGAGAATGCTGTAAGCGAGCGGCGCATAAGGAAGGAGATTCTTGAGCTGATCGACACCGGGGCCGAGCGCGAAAAGCAACAGAGCGCAGATCGCCGTTAGGCAGAGTCCCTCGACGCCCTCAAGCAGCTTCAGGCGCCGGATGAAG
>JBEVIO010000010.1:0-5787 GCA_040510635.1 Binatia bacterium
GTCAAAATCTTGTTTCCCGACGAGATCGAGGGCAAATATGACATCGGCCTAATCGCGGTTCGCTCGAACTACACGCCGGACGCGCTTCACGCCGTCTTGCCCCACCTCACCGACAACGGCATTTTAGTTTCCATGCAGAACGGCATCAACCCGCCGCTGCTTCAAGAAAAAGTCGGCGCGGATCGAACCATTGGAATGGCGATTCGCATGGGCTGCCGCAAAGTCGCTCCCGGCCATGTGCAGACCGCGATCCGCGGCCATCTTTATATCGGGCCTGTGCACGGTAAAACGACGCCGCAGCTGGAGAGCCTCCAGGGGATACTCAATCCGGTTATGGAAACCGATGTCTCGGACAATATTCTCGGCGTGCTTTGGAGCAAGCTCACCTACACTTGCTTGGGCTATTACGGTTCGCTCGCCGACGCTTCGCTCGTGACGAGCTGCGCCGATGAAGCGAGCCGGCATAATCTCACGGAATTTTTCGGTGAAGTCGTCGCCGTCGGCAACGCAGTCGGCGCCCGCTTTTTTGCCCTCGCGTAATACAAACCGCCGGATTTTCATCCGAGCATCTCTTTCGAAAAACGGCTCGCCGCGGTCAACGCATTCGCCAAATCGTGGAAGCTCGACGACCGCAAGGGGCCTCTCAGACAGATTCAAAAAAGTATCAAGACTGAAGTGGATTTTACTCTTGCTTATGTCGTCCGCGAAGGTGAAAAATTCAAAATTTCGACGCCGCTTTGCCGGAAGGTACTGGACATGATTCACGAGCTTGAAACGGGCAAGCGAAAACTCGGCTTGGAAAATTACGCCGAGCTTCGAGCCAGCAGCTGATCGCGAGATAGTTAACGGCTGACCGCGTCAAATAAGTGCAGTTGCTTGGTGTGGCCTTCGTCTTCGAAATGAACGGGATAGTTGCCGGTAAAGCAGGCGTCGCAGAAGCCCTTTTTTTGTCCGCCGAAGTAGGCGTACATGCCGTCGTTGCTCAGATAAGCTAGCGTGTCGGCCTCGATGTAGCGGCGGATTTCTTCGACAGAATTGGACGAGGCAATCAGTTCCGAGCGGGTCGGCGTGTCGATGCCGTAGTAACACGGGCTGATCGTCGCCGGTGAGCTGATGCGCATGTGCACTTCTTTGGCGCCCGCGTCGCGTAGCATGCGGATAATTTTCCGACTGGTGGTGCCGCGCACGATCGAATCATCGACCACCACGACGCGTTTGCCGTTCAAAACGTCGCGCTGAGCGTTGAGCTTGATCTTGACGCCGAAGTTGCGAATCGTCTGCTGCGGCTCGATGAAAGTGCGCCCGACGTAGTGATTGCGGATCAAGCCGAATTCCAACGGGATCTTCGATTCCTCGGCGTAACCGATCGCCGCCGGCACGCCCGAGTCCGGCACCGGCGTAACCAGGTCGGCCGGCACGCCGCTCTCCCGTGCCAGCTGGCGGCCGAGCGCCTTGCGCACCTGATAAACGTTGTGTCCGAACAAATTGCTGTCCGGACGGGCGAAGTAAATGTACTCGAAAATACACTTCGCATGGGGCGCCGGCGGAAATGGTTTGAGCGATGCCTCCATCCCATCCGGACCGATCGTAACGATCTCGCCTGGCTCGACGTCGCGAATGAATTCAGCCTCGATCAAGTCCAAAGCACAGGTCTCCGAGGCAAAAACGAAAGCGCCGCGATTTTTTCCTTCGGGGAATTTGCCCAGCACCAGCGGACGAAATCCGTAGGGATCACGCGCCGCGATCATTTTATCCAAGGTCAGAAACAACAAGGAATAGGCGCCGCGCACTCGGCTTAGAGCTTCCACGACGCGGCTTATCAGAGTTCCCCCTTTCGAAGTCGCGATGAGATGAATAATCACCTCGGTGTCGGTGGTCGACTGAAAGATCGAACCACTGCGCTCCAACTCTTCGCGCAAGAGCGCGCCGTTGACCAGATTGCCATTGTGCGAGACGGCGATCGGTCCTTGAGAATATTCGACCACGAACGGCTGGGCATTTTTCAAATGGCTCTGGCCGGTCGTGGAGTAACGATTGTGGCCGATGGCACTGTTACCCCCGAGCCGCTTGATGACATCCTCTTTGAACGCGTCGGCAACCAGGCCCATTTGGCGATGCGAGATCAGCCCTTGCCCATCGGACGAGACGATGCCGCAAGACTCCTGGCCGCGATGCTGCAGCGCGTAGAGTCCGAGATAGACCATATTGGACGCCTCGGGATGGCCGTACACGCCCATCACCGCGCACTCTTCGTGAAATTTATCCGACATGATTAGAGCCGGTTTACCCTACCCAGATCCCTCAGCTTGTTCGGGATGACAATAAATTGTCATTTCAGTCTCGCCTGCAGTCCGTTCGACCAGATCGATTTGAGCTCCTCCAGCGGCAACTGCACGAGCGGCTGAATGCTAAAGCGCGTGCCGCCGACCACGCCGATCTGCTGCACCGGAACATTGTGCCGGGTGCCGATTTCCTGTAGGCGGCCCATGTCTTCTTCTTCGAGCGACACGATGATGCGCGATTGCGACTCGCTGAACAATAAGGCATCGGCGCGGATCATCTCGTGGGTTTGAACCCGTACACCTAGCGGTTTTTCCGGACCGCCGATGCAGCACTCCGCCAGGGCAACGGCTAGACCGCCGTCGGAAATATCATGAGCGGAGCGGAGCATCCCCTGATCGATCGCCTCGAGGCAGCAGCGTTGCACCGCCTGCTCCATTTTCAGATCGATCCACGGCGGCGTACCGCGGGTCAAGCCGTGTAGCCATTGTAAATATTCACTGCCGCCCAGCTCCTCGCGCGTGCGACCGAGCATGACCACGACGTCACCGGAAGACTTGAACCAGGGTGTGACCAGCCGTTCGACTTTGTCCAGGATTCCGACCATACCGATGGTCGGCGTCGGATGAATGGGAACACCGTCAGTTTCATTATAGAAACTCACGTTGCCACTCACAACCGGAACGTTGAGGGCGAGACAGGCGGCGCGCATGCCTTGAATCACCTGTGCGAATTGCCACATCACCTCGGGATTTTCCGGACTGCCGAAGTTCAAGCAATCCGTGAGACCGATGGGGCGCGCGCCGACGCAAGCGAGATTGCGCGCCGCCTCCACCACCGCCAATACGCCGCCGACGTAAGGGTCCAAATAGCAGTAGCGGCTGTTGCCGTCGACGGTCAGCGCCAAGCCTTTTTTGGTTCCCTTGATTCGGATCACAGCGGCATCGGCGCCGGGAGCGACTACGGTATTCGTCCGAACAAAATGATCGTACTGGCGGTAGATCCATTCCTTGGACGCGATATTCGGCGACGCTAGCAGTTGTTTGAAGGCCGCGCTGAGATCGCTTGGTTCCGCGACGCTGGACAAATCCAATTGTTGGATCTGCTCATGATTGGCCGGCCGCGTTGCTGGCCGCTGGTACACGGGCGCATCTTTGGTGAGCATACGGATCGGAATCCGCGCCACTTCTTCTCCCTGCCATAGCGCGTGAAATTGCTGATCGTCCGTCACCCGGCCCACGACCACGGCGTCGAGATCCCACTTATCGAAAATCTTCTTGATCGCGTCTTCCGTCCCCTTTTTTGCCACCAAGAGCATGCGTTCTTGCGACTCCGAGAGAAGAATCTCGTAGGGAGTCATGCCTTTTTCGCGCAGCGGCACGGTGGAAAGATCCAATTCGATGCCGCAGCCGCCGCGGCCGGCCATCTCCGTGGACGAGCTCGTGAGGCCGGCGGCGCCCATGTCTTGAATGCCGATGATGAAATCTTTTTCCATCAGTTCCAAGCAGGCTTCCAAAAGGAGTTTCTCGGTGAACGGGTCGCCGACTTGCACGGTCGGACGGCGCTGCTCCTTCTCCTCCGAAAACGACTCCGACGCCATAGTCGCGCCGTGAATGCCGTCACGCCCGGTTTTCGAGCCGACGTACATCACCGGGTTGCCGGCCCCTTTGGCGATACCCGTGAAGATGCGCTTTTTCTTGACGATGCCGAGTGTGAAAGCGTTGACTAAGATGTTGGCATTGTAGCAAGCGTCGAAATAGCACTCGCCGCCAACCGTCGGCACGCCGATGCAGTTGCCGTAGCCACCGATGCCGGCGACCACGCCGGAAAGCAAATAGCGCGTGCGCGGGTGATCAATGCTGCCGAAACGAAGCGAATTGAGCGACGCGATCGGACGCGCGCCCATGGTGAAGATATCGCGCAGGATGCCACCGACGCCGGTGGCGGCGCCCTGGTAGGGCTCGATAAAGGACGGATGGTTGTGACTTTCCATTTTGAAGGCAACGGCGAGCCCGCCGCCGATATCGACGACGCCGGCGTTTTCACCGGGCCCCTGCAGCACGTACGGACCTTCGGTCGGGAGGTTCTTAAGATAATAGCGCGAGCTCTTGTAACTACAGTGCTCCGACCACATCACAGAAAAAACGCCCAGCTCCGTATAGGTGGGCTCGCGGCCGAGCGCCTTGACGATCTTCTGATATTCGTCGGGCGTGAGACCGTGTTTGGCGACGATCTCCGGCGACACCCGGGGCTGAGGGAATTCTTCCCTGGCGGGTTCAAGCATGCCGCCTCGCCCTTTCGGCGCAGGCCGCTGCAATCGACATGAAGATCCTGGCACCGTCATCGCCGCCGAGAATCTTACTGCACGCGTCTTCCGGATGGGGCATCAAGCCAAAAACATTACGCCCTTCGTTGCACACACCCGCGATATTTTCCAACGAACCGTTGGGATTAGCCGTCGCGGTGATCTTGCCTTTTGAGTCGACGTAACGAAGCAGGATTTGACGATTCTTATGCATGCGCTCGAGAGTTTTCGCATCGGCATAGTAGCAGCCCTCGCCGTGCTTCACCGGTAAGCGCAGCAGTTGGCCTTTTTTCAATCCGCCTGTAAACGGTGTATCGATTTCCTCGACGCGCAGGTAAACCTGCTGGCAGACAAACTGCAAGCCGGCATTGCGCACCAGCGCGCCGGGTAGCAGCCCGGACTCGCAAAGAATCTGAAAGCCGTTGCAAATCCCCAGCACCAGTCCGCCGCTTTGGGCAAATTTCACCACGCCGCGCATGATCGGCGAAAAGCGCGCCACGGCGCCGCAGCGCAGGTAGTCGCCATAGGAGAATCCGCCCGGCAGCACGATGCAATCGAAGTTGCCCTTCAGCTCCTCTTTATGCCAAAGAAATTTAACTTGCTGCCCCAGATCGGATTTTAGACTGTCGAAGACGTCATGATCGTCGCAGGAGCCGGGAAAAGTGATAACCGCCCAACGCATGTTTAATCCTGAGTCCTGAAGACCGACTGCTGAAATCCCACCATGGGCCCTCAATCTTCGTTACTGATTTCAAACCGGTAGTCTTCAATCACTGTATTCGCCAATAGCTTATCACACATTTCGCGGATACGAGGTTCCACCTCCGCGCGTGATCGCGCGTCGATTTCGAGCTCGAGGAACTTGCCGACGCGCGCGTCGCGCACTTCGCTGTAACCGAGGGTGTGTAAGGACCGCTCGATGGCTTTGCCTTGCGGATCGAGGACGCCTTGTTTCAGCGATACAAAAATTTTAACACGCATAGGTCACGTTTTCTAAGCGACAAGATTTAGTGAAATACCCGGCGAAAGATAAAATCGACGTTGGCCAGGTGGTGCTTGACACCCCATACGGCCTCGATCTCTTTGGCGGATAAATGCCGGCGCAGCTCCGCGTCCGCAAGCAGCTCGCGTTTTAAGTCGCCGCCTTCTTTCCCGACCTTCAGGGCGTGGCGTTGAACCATGCGATAAGCGACATCGCGCGC
>JBEVIO010000011.1:0-3587 GCA_040510635.1 Binatia bacterium
ATGGCGCTGCGCGCCGACGACCTGGTCCAACACCGCCTGCGCTACTACACCAACCCGCTCAGCGACGTGGAAGGCTATCTGCACTCCCAAAAAGGCGGCGGCACGGTTGGCTACGTCAAGCCGGAAGATCGAAAGTAAAAAAGAATGTTTGCTTCGCTAAAACCGTTTGACGGGACTGAATGTCGAAGGTTTCTTCGTCACTGCGTTCCTCAGAATGACATCGCGCTTTTCCTGCGGTAAAGTGCCAAGCGGGTTACGGCTCCCCGAAAAACCTCACGGCGTTATCGTAAAGGATCTTGCGTTTTTGCGTTTCAGTGATATCGCCGCGGCCAAGAATCTCCTTCGCCGCGTTGTGGCGCCCTTCACCGTGCGGTAAGTCGGAAGAATATAAAATCTGATCTTCACCGAGCAATTCCATCTCCTGGAGCAACATCTTGTCATCGGCTTCGCCGGCGATGAAAATTCGGCCGGACTTGGCATATCCTTCAATGGATTGCCGCGGGACTTCGTCTTTGATCGGCATCTGGCTCCTATCGATCGGGAGATAGTGATCGAGTCGCGCTACCATGTAGAGAATCCATTCAGCGCCGAATTCGAGGAAGCCGACTTTGAGATTGGGATAGCGGTCAAGCATACCGTGGCCGACGATGGCCACGAACGCCATCTGGGCCGGCAGGCTCATGCCGATGCCGTGGGCGGCGAGTAGTCCGTTGCACACTTCCAAAAACGGCGGGTAACTCATGCCCATATGAACACACAAAGGCAAACCCGAGCGATGCAACTCCTCCCAAACCGGAGTGAAACTCGGATGGCAAAGCAAACGGTCTCCCGCGGTGCCGTAGACCACAGCGGCGGTGCTGCCGAGCGTGATCATCTCCTCGATGGCTTCACAGCCCTGCTTGGAATCGCGCAACGGCAAGAGCCCCGCCCATTTGAGTCGCCTCGGCGCGAGGCGACACTGCCTGCCGATGTAGCGGTTATAGGCGCGCATCAGTGCGGCTTCAAAGCCGGGGTCGCCGGTCATGCGCGCGTATAGAGTCGTCGGATAAAGCATCTGGTAATCGACGCCCATGAAGTCCATGCCCCGCAGGCGCGCCTGCGGGTCGGAAAGATCGAAACTGCTCAATGGAAAATCTTCACTGTTTGATTTCGCCCCGAATTCTTTCAGCACCCGCGCCGGCTCGTTGCCGGGTTGGCTTCCCGGACCTAGAGAATGGGGAATAATCTGCCCTTCAACCAACCAGCCATTGGTCCAGCGTCCCATGTCCGCGGCGTCGTGAACGCGTGTGGGCCGAGGACGGCGCGCCAGATATTCTTTGGGCAGCGTCTCCCACATGCGCGGGCTCATCATGGCGTGGGCATCAGCATCGAAGAGTTTGTAACCTTGAAGCATCGTTATTCCTCAGCGAGTCGTTCAAATCGTTCAAAACGTTCCAATCGTTCAAAACGTTTTGAACGGCTTGAACGATTTGAACGGTTTGAACCCAATTTCGCGTACCGCGCGAAATTTAGCGTAACACCTCCCGCTCCGTGAGTTCTTCGATCTGCGCTTTCGACAACCCCAGTAGTTCGCCAAATACCGCTTCGTTATCGTCGCCGGCTTGATGCGCGCCGCCACCCGGTGAAAATCGATGCTCGGTCAAGCGTACGGACGGACCGGCGCGTGTCACCCAACCCACTTGTGGATAAAATATCTCGCGCGCGAATCCACGCTCGCGCAGATGCGGATCGCGGTATAAATCCTCCGCGGTCTGCACGACGCCGGCGGCAATGCCGTCGCGCTGCAGTATTACCATGACTTGATGCGGCGTGTGCTCCACGGTCCAAGACTCAACTAAAGCATCGAGTTCGCCGCGCTGGGCAAGCCGCGACCTAGCGTCGGCAAAGCGCGCATCCGACGCCCATTCTTTGCGACCTGCCGCTTCACAGAATCTGAGCCATTCTTCCTGCGTCTCTATTGAGATCGCGCACCACCGGTCATCGCCTTTACACCGGTAGGCGCCATGCGGCGCGGCAAAGGTGCTGAAGTTTCCCTGGGGCTGGGGCTCGCGGCCATTGATGAGATATTCCAAGTAGGCGGGGCCAAGCATCGACACCGCTGATTCCGCCTGGGAGATATCGATATACTGGCCCTTGCCCGTGCGCGCGCGATGGTGCAACGCGGCGAGAATCGCAATGGCACCGTAAGAGGGCGCGATAAAATCGGGAAACGCAGTTTGGCAGCCGGCGCCGGGCCGCTCGATCGCCGGGTCGCGCCACAGATACGTCATGCCGGAAAAGGACATGAGAATCGGTCCGAAGCTGACGAAATCGCGCCGCGGTCCGGTCTGGCCGAAGGCCTGGAGGCTAACCATGATAATGTCATTCTTGACCTCCTTCATGCGCGGGTAATCCAGTCCCCAACTCGACATCACGCGGGCGCTAAAATTTTCCGCGACGACATCCGATTTGGCGATGAGTTTCTTCGCCAGCTCCAGGCCATCGGGATGCTTCATGTTTATGGCGACCCGCTTCTTGCCATGGTTGCTTTCGAGGTCCGAGGCGACCTGCCAGCGTTGCCCGCGCTGCGGGCTGCGCAACGTCCGCCCTGCTTCGATGGCGATCACTTCGGCGCCATGATCGGCCATCAAACTCGCCAGCGCCGGTCCGACGATGCCGGTCGGAAAACTGATGAGGCGAATACCTTCGAAGGAAGGCTTGTCTGTTTTAGCTGCGGCGCCATGCCCCGCGCATTCGTCTAGCCAGGGTGCTGGCCGAGAAAATACCTGTGCCACTTCATGCTGGTGTTCGCCGAGGCGCGGCGCGCCGCGCTCGATGCCCCACCGGCTTTCGGAAAACTTATAGGGATCGCCGGGAAATTTGTGCTGTCCCAAGTAAGGATGTGCGACTTCAACGACGTAGCCGCGATGCTGTGTTTGCTTGTCCGCGAGCAGGGCGCTGGGAGAATTGATCGGCGCCGCCGCCAAGCGTCTGGACTGGAACTCTTCGAAGAATGCCGCCGTCTCGTAGTTTACCGTGCGCGCTTCGACCAGCCGGTCGATCAACGGCCGCAGGTGCATCCTTTTGGGCACTGTCTCGAGTTGCGGGTCGATAAGCTCCGGAGGATTGCCGAGCCACTCCACGAAACGGCGCCAGTGATCCGGCTGGTTGACGAAGATGCGCGCGTAGCCGTCTTTGCACTTGTAGGTTTCCGCCACCGTGGTCGCCTGGCTATGGCCGGTGCGCTCGGGCACCTCGCCCGTAACGCTGTAGCGGGTAATGATGCGTAAGAACGGATCGGCAACCAACACGTCTTGCAGCGAGATATCGACATGATCGCCGCGCCCGGCGCCGCGCCGGTTGAACAAAGCCACGAGCGCGCCGAAGGCGGCATGGACGGAACCTAGATGATAAGCGACATCGCAAGGCCCCATCAGCGGCGCGCGCCCTGGGTGGCCGCACAGATTCATCAGGCCGCCCATGGCGAAGGCGACGATGCTCGAAGTCTTAAAATCGCGATAAGGTCCCGATTGGCCGAAGCCCGAGATCGAAATCATCACCAGCGCGGGATTGAGCGCGCTGAGCGCGCCGTAGCCAAGGCCGATTCT
>JBEVIO010000012.1:0-3958 GCA_040510635.1 Binatia bacterium
GCTTTCAGCGGTGATTCCATACCAATTCATTTGTTGACTCGGGAAGCGGTGGAACTCTATCTCTCCAAGCTCGTACCGGAGGGTGTGCTGCTTTTTCATATTTCCAATCGTTATATGAATTTAGCGCCGATTATCGATCGAGTCGCGACCGAGCTCAAAACGACGGGCTTCCTGTGCGATGACTCAGAGGTCAGTGAGATTGAAAAGGCGCAGGGGAAGCAGGCGTCGAGTTGGGTAATTCTAGCCCGTCAGAGTAAAGTCCTCGCTGCGTTCAACAACGATCCGAAATGGAAGCCGCTGGCGGGTAACCTTAAAAGTGACTTGTGGACGGACAACTATTCTAATATCTTGCAAGCGCTTCGTTGGCAGTGACGCTGTGCGATTGCGGCGCAGTTATGAGCCGTAGGGTCCAAAGGGCAGAGAAGCAGCCATGCGCCAACCCCAACGGTGCAACCCCGACCTTCCGAAATGATCAAGACTCGATCTAAGCTCCAGTCCATCGGTTGAGGGCATTTCGCGAGCATGTCTCCGCCGACACTCAATCGCAAATTCAGCGAACGGTCGCTTCGCCTGGCGATCTTGATGGTCTTATTATATTTGATCCTGCCGGCGCAGGCGCTGCTGCCCATCGACGATCCGGACGTATGGTGGCGTTTTCGCGTCGGCGAGTGGATCGTGCAAAACCATGCAGTGCCGTTTGTCGATTACTATTCCGCCTACGATGCCGGTAAACCTTGGATCGAATACAGTTGGCTTTTTGCTCTATTGATGTATGGGCTCCATGCTCAATTCGGTCTGGCCGCCATCGCGTATTTTATCGTCGCCATGGCGCTGGCGATCTCGGCCGCGGTGCATCAAGTGATTCGTCGGTCAGGCTTGCCGATTTTCGCCGAAGTGGCATTCGCCGGCGCGGCGCTGGCGTCGATGAAGTCGCTGATGACACCGCGGCCCTGGCTGATCACCATATTTTTTTTCGCCATTGAGCTTCTGATCATTGATAGAGTGAGACGGAGCGGCCGCAGCCGCGAGCTCTGGATTCTGCCGCCGCTCTTCGCGATCTGGGCAAATTTTCATATTCAGTTCGTTTACGGCCTGGCAGTAATTTTTTTGCTGGCGCTCGAAGCGCCTTTGGCCGCTTTGCTTGGCAGATTTGGCTGGCGCATCGACATACCACCGGCGCCATGCCGAGTCGGGGTTATCGCCGTCGCCTGCGTCGCCGCGACATTGCTGACTCCCTATCATCTGCTGCTGTATCGGCAGATCCTTGACTACATGGGCGGCCAAACGGGAATATTCCAGAACATTACCGAACTGCATCCGATGTTTTTTCGCTCGCCGGGGGATTGGCTGGTTTTGTTCCTCGCGCTTTCCGCGGCCTTTGCACTCGGTTGGCGGCAAAAATGGACGCCCTATCCGACGCTGCTGCTCATCATGGGCGCGTTTTGGGCCTTCCGCGCGCGCCGCGACGTTTGGGCGATCGCTATCATCGCAATCAGCGTCATCAGTGAATCGGCGCGAATATTTCGACCCGCAAGCGATGCGCACATGAGCAAGCGCCAAATTGCTCTATGCGCGACCGCGGTGGTCGCGCTGCTTTTCGGAGTAGGTTCAGCGCGCCAGATCTCAGAAAGAAATCTCCAGAGTGTCGTGCGAAGTGTTTACCCGGCGGGTGCCGTGAACTATGTCAAGCAGCATCAATTGCCGGGCCCGTTGTTCAATGACTACGATTGGGGTGGTTTCATCCTATGGAGCCTGCCGTCACTGCCGGTGGTTATGGATGGACGGGTCAATCTCTATGGCGACGAAAAGTTCGAGCGATCGCTGAATACCTGGCAGGGCGGCAAAGGCTGGGAATCCGATCCTGATCTGATGAGGGCCAAAGTGGTGATTGCGCAAAAAGACCGCCGGCTCACGAGTCTTCTGCGCGTGAATCCCAACTACCGGATCGTTTATGAAGACAAGGTTGCGGTTGTTTTCGTTGCGCTCAAATGAATTCGTCATTCATAACTGCTAGCGAACCAGCGGCCCGCTATCGGGAATAATAACTGCTGCGACCCCGCCGCTCGTTGGTCGTTTTTCTTCGCAACACGCTCTGGCGCCAGGTTCGCATGAATGGTAGAGAAAGTCAGAAAGTTTTTAATCCTAGGCAAGGAGGCGCGTGCTCATGGAAAGTATCGCCAAATATTTTTTGCATCTCAACCTGTTGCTGCTCGGACTTATTGCATCTTTCAGCGCATGCTCGACCAGCCAAGCGCCGGATTTTCGAGCTGCGGTAGCCGATCCGGACCGGCCCGCGAGCGAGCGTGAATTGGACGCAGCGCGCAAGCCGGCCGAGGTCCTGGCGTTTTACGATGTTAAAAGCGGCGACAAAGTCGCGGATCTTTGGGCGGGGCGCGGTTATTACACGGCGATTCTTTCCCAGGTCGTCGGTGCAAGCGGCGTGGTATATACGGTCAACCCCAACTCCCGTGATGAAATCAATCAGCGCTGGAAATCGCCGAAGTTCTCAAATATCAAAGTGGCCGATGGTCCGTTCGATAAGCTCGCGCTGCCCCAAGACGCTTCGCTCGATTTTGTCCTCATTCACCTCAATTATCACGACGTCGCTCCAGACGTGCGGGGGCCGATGAACAAACGGATTCTCGCGTCCCTCAAGCGCGGCGGAGTCTACGCGGTGGTCGATCATTCGGCGAAAGACGGTTCTGGAAACGAAGCGAACAAGACGCTGCATCGCATCGACAAATCGCAAGTCATCAAAGAAGTCACTGACGCGGGTTTCAAGCTCGCCAAAGAAGGAAACATGCTGCGCAAGCCTGAGGACACGCGTGACTTCAACGTGAACAAGGAACGCAACAAGGACGATCGCTTCGTGCTGGCGTTTGAGAAACCTTGAGGCCGCGACTCGTCGCGACAGAGGAGATTTCGATGGCTATTGGGCTGTGCAATTGCGCTAAATTCATGCCGATGGCATTTGCCGTGTCGATGTTCGTCGGTTGCGCCGCGACCTCGACACCGAATTACGATGCCATCCTCACCAACACGAGCCGTCCCGAAGCGGAACGAGCGATTGATACGGTGCGTAAACCGCAGGAGGTGATGGCATTTTATGAAGTAAAAACCGGTCAGAGGGTCGCCGATATTTTCGCTAGCCGAGGTTACTACACGGCGATCTTGTCACAGCTGGTCGGCGCGGACGGTGTCGTCTACTCAGCGAATCTCGCGCCGCGTCAGGAACTGCATGATCGGTTGAAGCAGCCGGGCATGGGCAATGTGCGCGTGCTCGACGGGCCCTTCGACAAGCTGGCGCTGCCGCAGGACGGTTCGCTCGACTTCGTGCTGCTCCATCTCGACTATCATGAAATCGCCGCCGATGTCCGGCGCGCGATGAACGCGCGCATTTTCGCGGCGCTCAAGCGCGGCGGTAGTTACGGTGTCGTCGATCATTCAGCGAAAGAAGGTGTGGGCGATAGCGAAGCAAAAACGCTGCACCGAATGGACAAGCTATTGGTGATCAAGGAAGCGACCGGCGTCGGGTTTCGCTTAGCCGAAGAAGGGAAAATGCTCAGCCGGCCCGACGACACGCGGGATTTCAGCGTGGTCAAGATTCGCGATAAGAGCGATCGCTTCGTGTTGAAGTTTGTTAAGCCTTAGCTTCTGGGATGCCGGCGGCCTGTAAGGGAGTTCGTCGAGTCATTCTTCCGTAGATTTTAGTTTTGGGGTGTTAAACCCTTCAATGAACCCGCCGTAAGTTTTCGCCAGCATCGAGATCAAAAGGTGGGAAGAATACCTGTTGCCCGCCGCTCATAGCTGTTACTTTGTGGTCTTAGCCAGTTTTCTGTAACTACCGAAAATTTTACTGCTTGAGCATGGCATAGGGCGCGTCGGGTTACTCTGCGCCCGGATTATTGGTCACCATTGTAGCGATGGCGAGTTAGAGGAAGGCTGGCTGTCCGTGGGT
>JBEVIO010000013.1:0-3536 GCA_040510635.1 Binatia bacterium
GCAATTGCATTAGCGGGCACCGTCCAAGGGATTGGCCCTTTCGCCACTGCGGGTCCGAATGAAGCGCTGCTTCATTTACAAGGGTTCATGGGCACGATCGCAATGGCGGCTCTAGTGCTGGCCGCCGCCATTAGCGAGCGAACGCGCGCCGAACACCGGATTGAGGTTCAAGAGGCCGTGAGCCGAATTTTGGCTGATTCTCTGGATCTCGAGGAAGCCGGTTCCCAGATCCTGCAGATTTTATGTGAGCGCGCAAAATGGAGTGCGGGGGCTATATGGAATGTCGATCGAACTCTCAACGAATTGATATGCGTGGAGTTTCGGCATGGAGCAGCCGCGGCAGCGCCGCTTTTTGAAGCCGAAAGCAGGAAACGGCGGTTTCCTTCGGGAGTCGGCCTTCCCGGCCGAGTCCTGAGCGGCGGGAACCCAGCCTGGATTCCTGACGTTACTAAAGACAGCAATTTCCCGCGCGGGCCGATAGCCGTTCAAGAAGGGCTACGCGCCGCCTTTGGCTTCCCGATAAAAGTGGCGCACGAGGTATTCGGCGTCATCGAATGTTTCAGTCGCGAGGTGCGCGAGATAGACGATGATTTTCTCCGAACGGTAAACGACATCGGCGACCAGCTCGGAAGATTCATCGAACGCCAGCGGGCGGGGGAACTTCTCAGCCAAGCGAAAGACGAATTAATCAAAGCGAACGAACGGCTCGAAAGACGAGTGCAGGAGCGCACCGGCGATCTGGAACAGGCCAATGCCAGTCTGTTGAAAAATATCGATGCGCAAAAGCGACTGGAAGAGCAGCTCCGCCAAGCGCAGAAAATGGAAAGCATCGGGACGCTGGCCGGCGGCATCGCCCATGATTTCAATAATTCGCTGAATATCATCCGCGGCTATGCGACGCTGATCAGCGTGCAAAGCCCGGCGAATCCGCACATCGTCGAGAACACTAAGATCATCAATGAAGAAGTTGAGCGCGGCGCCGCCGTGGTGCGGCAGCTGCTGACAATCGCACGCAAGACGGAAACCCGCCTCGCCCGCACCGATCCCAACCAGGTCGTTCTTATGGTGAGTGAATTGATCAAGCAAACGTTTCCCAAAACCATCGAGATCAAATTGAAGCTTGATCGAACGCTGCACCCGGTGCTGGCAGATGCGAATCAGATCAATCAAGTGCTCCTCAACATATGCGTCAATGCTCGCGACGCCATGCCTAACGGGGGCGAGCTCACCCTGGCTACGGAGATGATCGAGGAAAACACGCTGCAAAGGCACCATCCGGAAGCTTCGGCAAAGACGCACATCTGTATCGCAGTCACGGATACGGGAACCGGCATGGAAGAAAGCGTGCGTTCCCGAGTCTTTGAACCGTTTTTTACGACCAAGGGATTCGGTGAAGGCACCGGACTAGGGCTCGCAATGGTTTACGGCATTATAAAAAACCATCACGGTATTGTTGACGTCGCGAGCGAGCCCGGCGTGGGAACGACCTTTCGGTTATATCTCCCTGCGTTTCAGGAAGACGCACTTTCGGTTTCTGGCGAAATCACGGAGGGGAGACTAGCCGTTGGAACTCTGGCCAAGCACTCGACTGTTCTCGTGGTGGAAGACGAAGAGGCGATGGTCCGCGTGTTGGAAAACGATTTGCTGCGGGAAGGCTACCGCGTCCTAGTCGCCAGGGATGGCGCCGAGGCGATCGATCTCTATCAGGGGCACGGACACGAGATCGATGTCGTCTTGATGGATCTCGGGTTGCCCAAAGTGACCGGCTCCGACGTGATTCGGACGATGAAAAAGCAAAATCCCGGAGTCCACGTCATTGTTACGACCGGCTACATAGGGCCGGAAGTGAAATCCGAACTGTTCCTAGCGGGAGTAAAGGACTACATCGAAAAACCCTATTTCGTGACGGACGTCTTGCAACGCGTAAGCGAGTATTTGAAGACTGCCGAACCTTCGTCTGCGATTTAAAGTCGTCGCGAGATAGCTCGGCGCTCGGCAGTCAGTTGGGCTTCCCCGTGAAAAAAATCGGTAGCGGCGCACGGCAGAAGCGGCAGCCCGAAACAAGGACAAACGCAAGGTTCGGAACCTCTCCACGAAGCAGCGTCTATGGCAAAGTCGCGCTCACCTTACGCGCGAAGCTGAAGTCAAAAACTCGCTCAGGCGTGGGCGGCGCCGCTTTGACGCGCTGAGCCGCAGCCGTGATCATCTCGCGCTGTAACTTTTCGTCCACCAGGCCGGATAGCACATATCCTCGTACCGCCGCGTCATAAGCGCGTTCGGTAAAGCGTTCCCGCTCCTTTCCCAGGTCGAGATACGGTCCCTTCATAAACTCCAGGGCGTACTTCTTGTCGTTCTTGATCAGCCGCACCGCCCGCAAGGTCGCACGGATGGTTTTAGTCACCAGCTCCGGTCGCTCCGAAACGGTCGTTCTCGCCGTTGCCAAGCCGCCCTGGATGATCCGGTAAACGTCGCCGCCCGACGCGATTTTTCGAAAGCCCTCATCTTGAGCCATGAAGGTCTGCGGGATCTGCAACAGGGTGGCCTCGATCACCCCGGCCTTCAAGGATACATAGGTGACGTCGCTGGCGCCGAGCGGCAGGAAAGTCACCTGCTCGGGCGGCACGTGATTCGCGATCAGGATCTGGCGAGCCAAAATCTCGGTCAGGCCGCCGATTCCGGCAACGCCGATCTTCTTTCCGCGTAACTGTTGAATGCTGGTGATGCTCGGCTGGACGATCAAATCAAATGACGGCGCGTCGCTCATCGCCAGAACGACCCTGACGTCGGCGCCGTTCACGATCGCGCTGACCGCAGTGCCCGTCGCCGTGCCGAAGTCAATGCTGCCTCCCAAAAGCGCTTGCACCGCCAGGTTCGCCTTAATCAGAATGATCTCGGCGTCCAAACCTTCCTCGCGGAAAAAGTTTCGCTCGCGCGCCACGTAAAAGGGCATGTCCAATGTGCTGCGCGACACGATGCCGATGCGGACGGGAGCGAGCTTTCCCGGTTGTTCCGCACAAAACGTGCTTTTGGTTGCGGCGGGAAGCAGAATTGAAGAGACCGAAAGGAGAGCAATCGCAATCCATCCTGTTTTACGCATCGGCTTCTCCTCGCAACGATGGCGTTGGTTGCGAACTGATGATCGTCCAGCCTTTACAGAGCGACAAACTGCGTTGAAGTTGTCGCGGACCGCTCGCCAGCGCTCAATCTTAGGTTTGCGAGCGGTCCGGCATACTAACGTCCCAGGCGTTCGAGCTGCTCGAGGTGATCGGTTTCCGCCGCCAGCATATTCTCCAAGCGTATCGCTAGACCTTTATCGCCAAATTCCGCCGCCTGGTCGATCCGTTTCGCGTAGTTGCCTATGACCTTCCGTTCGGCGGCGATGTTCTGCTGCAAAAGCTCGCGGGCGGCGCCAAATTCTGCGGGCATAGCCGGCCGGATACGCACTTCGCCCCCGAGCGCCACGATCTTGTCGGCGAGAAACGTAGCGTGGTCAAGCTCGCTGGGTAGCTCTTTTTTCAGTAACTCGCGAAGCTCGT
>JBEVIO010000014.1:0-4447 GCA_040510635.1 Binatia bacterium
CTCGACAGGGACTTGGCCCATCACGATATTTTCTTGGCACGGCGCGGAGCGCACAAGCACCGGAGCGATGGGGTGATCGAGCGCGGCGAGAAAACTGGTTTTGCTCATCTCCTCTTTGTCGGCAAAGCCGCACATGAGCTCGAAGCGTCGGTGCTCGGCAAAAAGATTGCCCACCGCGCGCCGGCTCGGATAGCCGCGCAGGTTTTCGAAAACCACCGCGGGAATCGGCCTGAGCGCCGCCGCCGCGCGCAGCACGCCGGGAAGCTCGATCAACGGATCGACTTCACGCCGAATGCGCAACAGTTCTCCCAGCGAATCGGCGATCTCAAGCGCGGCGCGCAGGTCAGTCGCGGCGCCGGATGGAGCAGCCGAGCCGACGGCCTCGGTTCGGTTTGCGATTCTGACGGGCTCCTTACTTCTCTTGGCAGTTTGCCGGCGATGCAATTTCACGGTTACCTCGCAGCTATCGACCCGAATACAATTCCTTGAAGATTTCTTCCGCCAAAGAAGGATCGGCCACCTGATCCACCGTGACCGACTTGGCGATGTTGCCGTCCCTTTTATCAGCGTCGAGCAAGCGCTCCATCGCCGGAAACAAAATTCGCCCGTCCTTGAATGCGTCGACGGCGATCTGATACGAGTCTGCCGCCACCGCCGGCTCGATGGCGAATCGCTTGCTGATCAAATCAATGGTGCCCTGGGGCTGCTGGCGCAAGTACCTGAGCGCTTCCATTTCAGCCTTCACGACGCGCTTCACTTGATCGCGGTTCTGGTTGATCTTCTTGAGCGTCGTCGCCACGCCGCCGATCGGAAACGATACGATCTTGGCGCTGTGCGCCAACAGAGGAAAGCCCTCTCGGATCAAAAGCACCGAAAACGGCGGATTGACGGTCACTGCGTCGACACGCCCGAGTTTCAATGCCTCGTACAAGGTCTTGTGGTCGCCCAACGGGAGCATCTTGATGTCGCGCTCCGGATCGATGCCGTAGTGCAAGAGCAGCATTCGCGTGCTGATATAATTCGAGCCGCCGATCGCATTGACGCCGACGGTCGCGCCTTTTAGATCCTTGACGGCCTTGAATGGAGAGCGCCCGATGAGACTAAAAAAAGGCGCGCCGACGGCCATCGACACAACCCGGATGGGCGCTCCCTTCGCCGCCGCGCGCACACTCGAAGTAAGCAGCTCGGTATAATCGGCGTCACCGCCGATCAGCGCCGAGACCGCGGCCACCGGACTCACCCGGATCAATTCAGTCTCGAGACCCTGAGCGGCGTAAAAGCCGCGATCCTTGGCCAGGAACATTTGGAGAAAACCGAGATTATTGGCGGCATAGGTGATGCGGATCTTTTCCGTGCTGCCTCGTGGTTGCGCGGCGGCGATAAGGGGAACGATCAATGCAAAGACACCAACAAGCATCAACCGCGCGCCAACGAAGCTGGAAATACGAAAGACCATGAGCCTAGCGGATTCGAGCCTGCTCCGCCGCTATTTCCTGAACCAACGATAGATCGAAATGCTTGAAAGGCGCTATCGAGGCGAAAGCGGCATCTTCGTAGCTCATGATTCGCAAAACGTTTACGATCGACTCCTCGGTGGGCAGAAGATCGGGGACCAATTGTGAGCGCAGCGCGTCATAAGCGTGTTCCAGGACCGCTTTATCATCGGTTTTCAGCACTCGGGCAATGACACTCATCGCGCCGCCGCGGTCCGCTCTGACGGCGCGAATCGTTTCGCTCAAACTTAGTAAAAATGCTTTGACCATTTTCGGATTCTTCTCCAGATAAGATCGCCGCGTGGAGATCTGGCCTTGGATATACTGCATCGGTATCGGGATGATCGTCAGTCCCAATTTTTCAGCCTGCTTTTCCTGAGTGTAAGAGATCAAGGTCGCGTCAATATTTCCGGACAGCAAAGCGGCTAGCCGAACCCCGGACCCTCCCGACAGCGGCAAAATTTGCGCGTCGCTGCGTGGGTCCAGTCCGGTCTTGGTGAGCATGAATCGGATGAAAGCATCCGAGCGGCCGCCGGCGCCGCTGGTGGCGATTTTTCGCCCTCTAAGGCCGCCCAGGTCTTTGATCTTTAGCCGGCTGGCGAGGCTGTAGGGTGAGGAATTATTCCACGAAGCAATCCCGAGGGCATCGCCGCCCTGTCTGGCCAAGTAAAAAAATCCGACGGTGATCGAAGTGACGAACTCGACGCTTCCTGAAACCAGCGCCCGGCTCGCTGTTTGTTCGTTGGCGATCGTGATGATCTCGAGATTGATCCCGTGCTTGGTGAAGATGCCCTGCTGCGCTCCGATGGTAAACGGGATGGTCGCTGTCTGCGCTCCTCCCGCGCCCATTCGAAGGGTCGTTTGAGCCGATAGCGGATGCGACCAAAGACAGAAAAACAAGGAAACCATAATCATGCCCTTGCCGCGCTGTTTGTCATTCATCACTGCATCCATTCGCGCCATTTCGTCCTCGGCAGGCTCCGCTTACGGCCTGGCAAATTGCGGCATCTCACAGCGTACGCCGGTGCTCTTCAACCTGGATTCGAAGCGGCGCCGAATCTCCGGATCTTCATCTTCATACTCGAGCAGAGTGCCGCCGTTCTTGATCGACATCAGCACGCCTTCGTCATGACGTTTAGCGGCGGTGGCGAAGCCCGTGGGATGCACTCGGCCGCCGAAGCGGATCGCCAATTGCCGCGCCGGCGCGCTGCCGACATTGAAATGCTGATGGAACCAACCTCCCGGCGGGCAATAGAGGCTGCCGTCTTTCCAGCTCATTTCGACCACCTCGCCGCCGTTGCCGCTCTCATAGGGGCGCGTTCCCAGATCCTTAGACCATAGTAAAACATAACCGTTGGACTGCAGGCCGAATAGCACGGAACCGGGTCCATGGTAGTGGGCTTTGTGATAAAGCCCGGCGGGCCATTGCGAGAGATGACCGACCAGCGAGTTGCCGGCGATCTCGAAGCAGGTGATCAAAGCTCCCACGCCTTTTTCTTCGCAGGTGTCGATCGCTGCGGACGAAACGTCGGCGATGAAATTGGTGTCCCAGGTGGCGACATTGCGAATTTCATAACGCTTGCCGGGGCCGCTGAAATAGCCCTCTTCGCCGGCGAATCGTTCGCCAAAAACAAACGGGCTGTTAAAAATAAATTCATCGTTGCGATACAGGTCCATGACGATCGGCGCCGTGGTGACCGCGAAAAACTTCACCGGCTCGCGTCCGCCATTGACGAGCCGATGCCAAGTGTTGAGCGGTGGCGCGAACAGACTCCAGCGACTCCACTCGAAAATGTGCTTCTTGCCGCCCTCCTGCCAAACCTCGGTCGCGCCGTTGCCCTCCAGGATAACGATGACCTCTTCGTACATGTGCTTTTCCGGATGAAGCGCGCCGCCCGGCGGAATTTCGCCGACATACATCCCCGACGAACCTTCCATGCCGTAAAGATGAATAAAGGAGCCTTTGCCTCCCGTGCGCTGCCAGGGACTAAGCGGCAGGTCTCGGACGTCTTCGACGCCGTGACCGACGACGACCGGCAGTCCCTCCTGCGCTATCCATTGATGGTAGGGAGTTCGCTTCAACGCGCTCATGAGCTGGCTGAAATCGTTCACGCGATTTTCCTCCGATCAGAATTTGCAATCCTATCGCCAAATCTTGCGCGCCATGCGCGCGACCAACTCGAGCTTGCGGCGCTGATCATCCCAGGCAATCAGATTCCCCGGCGCAGTGGATGCAAAGCCGCATTGGGTGCTGATCGCCAGGTTCTCCATCGGCACATACTTGGCGGCCTCATCGACGCGGCGGCGCAACAGATCTTCCGACTCCATTTGGGGTTCCTTCGAAGTGATCAGGCCCAGCACGACGTTTTTTCCTTTGGGTACAAACCGCAGCGGTTCGAAGCCGCCGGCCCGCTCGCTATCGAACTCCAGTAAAATATTGTCCGCCTGGAGCGCGCAAAAAAGTTTCTCGGCGATCGGCTCGTAGCTCCCCTCGGCGGCCCAAGCGCTGCGGTTGTTGCCGCGGCAGAGATGGATACCGGCTATCACATCAGGCCGCCGATGAATTTCCGCGATCAACTGATTGTCGCCGGCAAGGGTATCGTCGAGCACTTCATCCGGGTCGAGACCGGCGTCGACAAGCTCCTGGCGGCCGCGTGGATCCATCAGGTGCACCGTGTAGGAGGGCGCGTCCAATTGAATATAGGAAGCTCCCTCCTGGGCGAGCAGCCGAACTTCATCGCATAAGATCGCCGCCAAGTCCGCGATCATGGCGCTGCGGTTGGGATAATAGCTGTCGGTGACTCCCGGCTGGTATCGGCTCGACCAATAGGAGAGGCTCGGCACACACACCTTGAAAGGGCCCGGCGCGTGCTGCTTCAAGAATGGCGCCTCGTCCCGCAGCAGCCGCCCTTTTTTATGAAGCCTTCCCCCCACCACCAATTGCCGGTCGCCTC
>JBEVIO010000015.1:0-4140 GCA_040510635.1 Binatia bacterium
GCGCGCACGGCTGCTTTCATGCTCGGGTAGTACGGCGGACAGTAGGGCTGGAGCAAAATGTCGCCATCCCGCTCCAAGCCCAAAGCATAGCGAATAGCCTGATTGCGACCGAGCAGACGCATCACCTCCCGGGTGAAAATATTCGCGCCGAGATATTTGCTCGCTGGCATCGCGCCCATGCGAAAACTCAAGGCTTCAAACCAACTGAACTCATGCTCGGCAAAGTTGGGAAAACCGCCGAGCCCCATGGCTTGGCAGATCAAGCCCAAATTTTGCAACATCATGCCTTGCTCTGCGGTGACCAGCTCCGAAACCATCAACTCCAAGCGTTGCACCGTAAGCACACGACCGTCGGAGGGATCGTCACACAAGTGACCGCCTTTACTGCGCGCGAAACGGCCGAGGCCGGCGGCGCGGAAGCCGGCGCGCTCATCGACGACAAAAGCGCCGCTCTGTTCGTTAAAGATCTCGAGCAACCCGTTGATGTACATAAAGGTCAATTCATTGATCGGCAAGAAATAGCTCGTCCCGGGAGCGTAGAGCGACCAGCGGTTGACATTGACATTAAACATCGGCGCCACCGGCGGCGCTGCCCGTCCGTCCTTGATTTTCACTCGCAGGCGCTGATAGAGCGCGGTGAACTCTTTTTTGTTTGCCTGTTCGACCAATGCCACGATTTCCTGCGCTGGAAAATCTTGCGGCCGTTTGATCAAGTAAGCACCGTCGTCGTTGATAACAACCAACGAAACCGTTTGGATCGCGTCGCCGCTGGCGATGGTGCGGCCGAGGGAGCGCGCTACGATCGCGCCGCCCTGGCCTTCGGCAAAGGGTAAATCGAGCAGGGCAAACCCCGTAATGCCGCCGGCAGCAAACGTCAAACAGGCCTCTTCTTCTTCGCTTAGCGGAAACGGTGCATGCCGGCTTTGGTACGCCAGCGGTCCGGCCGGCATCTTCATGCCCAAGCCAAAGCGCCGCGAGCGACGCTTCGTCAGCGCATCGAGCAGTGAATAATCGCCGAGCGTGTTTGTTGTCGACATGGAAGCGCCTCCCATGCCCGCTTCTTATCACAGGAAGAAGCCGCTTAAGAGGCGCAAAATCCGGCCTTGAAATAGCCTAAGACTTTTCGACGATATCGCTCTTGAGGCTGGCAAACAGAGTAAGGATCTCGTTTCTCTCTTTATCGGGCACCTTAAATTTGTCCACTGTCGCCGTCAGGTGCTTCACGGTGATTTGCCAGTCCGATTCGGTAATTCCCAGCCCCGCATGAACGGTCTTCATGCTTCTGCCGAAATAGTAGCAGGGGCCGCCGCTCGCTTCACAAAGCTGGTCGAGCACGTGCTGGCGCAACTTACGCAGTGAATCCGCGCTGACACCGACAAAAAAACGGCTCATCTGTTTGTCCGCGGCGAGCCGGCCAAGAAAGTCATCGGTAACCGCCGCGATCGCATCGTAACCACCGAGGCGCTTGTACAGCGACGGTGCGCTGGATGATTGGGCTTGCGCCGGGCGCTCGGGGCGGAGCATTCCGCACAACAGGACTGGCAAAATCATCAAGCCGACTCTTAAAGCTAATTTGCCTCTCATGTTTTTTTCTGCGATCGATAGTTATTCCGCCTCACAACCGAATGAAACCGCCGCTCACGAGCGCTTGGCAGGTGAGTCCGACGCCAAAGAGCACGATGAACACGGAGGAAGTCAAAGGCAGCCAGCGGGTGACGATTCGCCCTTCGCCGTGAAACCGCGCCATGAATTGGCGCGCATAAACCATCAAAACACCGATGGCGATCAGCACGGCCGCCAAGCCTATGCTAAAGGCAACGATCAGCAGCAAGCCGAAGCCGATCCGCTGCATCGATACCGCGCTCAAGAGAACGACCAGAGCCGCGGGGCACGGCACGATGCCGCCGCTGATGCCGAGGGCCATGAGCTCGCGAAAGGATACTTGGCGCTCGTGATGATCGTGGTGGTGCTCGTGGTCATGATGGCGATGCTGTGGGTGGCCCAGCCCATGATGCGAATGACCGTGATGAACATGACCCGAGAGCGGGTCTACTCCCAGATAACGCTGCACCAAAAGAATCACGCCGAGCGCCAAGATCATGACACCGGAGACCAATCCCAACCAAGGATAAAGCTGCTCCGGCACGATGTACTGCGAAGCATAGAGAGTGACCGCGCCGAGCAGATAGACGCCCGCGGTGTGCGCCGCGGTGACGATCAAGCCGAGCAGCAACGCATGCTTGAACGTGCCGCGCGAGCCGACGAGATACGCCGCGACCAGAGTCTTGCCATGTCCGGGCTCAAGGGCGTGAAACGCGCCGAGGCCGACGGCAACGCCAAGCGCCAGCAAAACGATTCCCAAGCCGAGCTGCTTGGTTGCCATAATATCCGTGAACGAATTGCGCGCCGTCGTTTGCCTGTTGGCTGCGAGTTGGACGGAAGAATCGTCGCTTGACCTTGCAGAATTCAAGTTTGTGTCTACCCGGTAGGTTTGCTCCGGCGGTAGAATTTCGTTCGACGGCTCTAACGCCTGACGAGTTGTTTTGGCGACCGAGATCGGACTGCGCACGGGAAGAACCGCTGGCGGAACGGTGCCGACGGTAAAATTGAGCCGCGCTTCCAACTGCTGCGGCGGGCTGTTTAGGAGATCGGTCGGGTAATCGCTTAATTGTTGGCTGCGATCCGTGCCGGGAACCGAACTATGAATCAACTTCAAGCCGGCATCTGCCACCGCGATAATTTCTTTCCAGCCGGCTCGTCCGGGAAAATTGCCATCGCGATAATCCAATGACCGTTCGTCGCCCATCGATGCTTCTTCGAGCTTTGCTCTAAAAAGCATGCCGATTTTCATCGTCGGCAAACCACCCGCGCCCGGCGGAAAAATGATCTCCCTCGAATCAAGTTGAAGCCCTAGTGGCTTGCCACCGACCTGCAGCGACAAACCATCGCGCAGAATCTCCGCCTTGCGTGTGAGATAGGCTTGTAAGGTGACGTCGTCGAGATCGACGGTGATCCTGTTTTCTTGCATTTCCTGGAAAGTCGGAATTTCGGCCATATCGATGATGTATCTGAGCTCGACCGCGTCTTTGCCGATACGAATCGCCGAATAATGGCTGATGCTGAAATTTCCCAGAGGATGAGCCGTCGCTCGGTCGGCGCCGAAAATCGTCCAAACGGCGAACCAGATAACGGCGATCCGGCGCATGTCCATCGCTTTATCCTCCTTGGCCTTGCCTCTCGACGCCGGCTCGGTCAGTGCCGTGCTCCAAGCGCTCGAGGATTTCTGCGGCAGTTGCGCTAAAGACCGGATGAAAATTGCGATTGGTGCTGAGCGCGAGAGAAAGAAATTCGGTAGCTTTCGCCTTCGCGTCCAAAGACGAGTAAATCATGCCCGCGTGGAAAAACAGCTTGGCGTCTTTCGTGCCTAACTTGAGCGCTTCTTCGATAGCGGCGCGCGCTTCGTCGAGTCTGCCGTTCTTGTAAAGATTCCAGGCCAAAAGATCGTAGGCATAAATATCGCGGCGGTAATCCAACTCGCGCTGCGCCAGCTCCAGACCGACATTTAATTTCAGGTCGTGATCGGCGTAAAAGTAAGCGAGCTCCCGGTTGTAAAGAACCTGGTTGATCTCGTTCAGCCGGCCGATGTACTCGACCAGCGCATACTGTTGACGCGCTTGCTCGTCTCGCCCCGTCTTCGCGTAGATATCGCCCAGCGCCGCGGCATAGTCGGGCATCGGCAGTATGGCGATGGCCTTTTGATAGAAATCGATCGCTTCATCGTAGCTCTTTTGCGCGGTGCGTAACTGCGCCATGCCGGCTAGAGCTCGATAGTAATTCGGATACGTTTGCAGCGATTGTCGATAACAACTCTCCGCCTTCAGTAAGTCACCGACGGCGAAATGCTCCATGCCGAGCTGCCACTCCGCCCAGGCGATGCCTTCGCTCGGCTGTTTTGCTGCTTTCCCAAGGGCGACAGCACGTTCTAAATCCACAATCGCGCCCGCGCTATCGCCGCGCGTGCTCTTCAGCCCTGCCAACCGGCTATACGAGTAGAGACTTCGTTCCAGCTGCACCATGTGATCGTACGCCGCCTCGGCCTCGGCGTACCGACCGACTTCGAGCAGCGCGTCGCCGAGAATG
>JBEVIO010000016.1:0-5920 GCA_040510635.1 Binatia bacterium
TGGGCAAACGAGCGGACGCCAGCGCCAATGATGACACCGATCAGCAGTACTACGATGCAAGTCTTCTTAAATGTCATTCTCTTCGCTTTCCGCTGAAACAAATGAGAGCGAAACGTCCGAAAACGACTTGAACGTTTGGAACGGATTTTTATTCAGTTCCAAAGCGAAACCGCCATGCGCAGCTTGCCGTGCTCTAAATCCGCCAGTGCTTCGTTGATTTGATCGTAGCGATAATTTTTCGTGATCAGGCCCTTCAGCTCGATCCGGCCGAGCGTCGCCATCTGAAAAACTTCTTCGACGTCATTGGCCTGGCGGCTCGATACCCCCGTGATGGTGATTTCGCTGGTCACGAACCGGCCGCTGCTGATCGTGAAAGGCCCGTTGCCTAAACCGCCGATGATCGTTGCCGTGCCACCCGGACGGGTCGCCTGGATGATTTGGTCGGAAGTCTTTGGGTTGCCGATCGCCTCGAAGGCCTTGTCGACGCCGCCGTCGGTGAGTTTGATCACGGCTTTCACCGGATCTTCTGACGTTGCGTTCATCGTATGCGTCGCGCCGAATTTTTTCGCCGCCTCCAACTTATCATCGGCGATATCGACCGCGATGATCGGATAGGCTCCGAAGCATTTGAGAAACTGAATCGTATTGAGCCCGATGCCACCACAACCGATCACCAGCGCCGAATCCCCTGGCTCCAGGCGGGCGCGATGTTTGACCGCATTGTAAGCCGTCGTGACGCGGCAACCGACCACGCTCGCCTCTTCCATCGACATGCCGTTGGGAATTTTGAAAGCCATGTAAGCTGGCACGGACACATATTCGGCAAACCCGCCGACGTTCCAACGGGTGACCATGGTTCCGTCAATCGTTTTCAGCGGCGGAGGCGCCGGCCGACGCTCGCAGAGATTTTCCCGCGCGCTCAAACAATAACGGCAGCGCCCGCACTTATAGCGCATGCCGATGATCACCCGGTCTCCCGACTTGAAGTCTTTGCAGTACGCTCCGACCTGCTCGACAGTTCCAGCAACTTCATGGCCGAGGATCGTCGGCGCCGTAAAACGGGTCCTGCCTTCGACAACTTTCAAGTCGGTATGGCAAACACCACACGACGCAACCTTGATCAACACGTCCTCGTCGTCCACATCCGGCATTTTGAGCTCTTCGATCTTTAGCGGTTGGCGTGCTTCGTAGAGAACGGCGGCTTTCATAAATCCTCGCTTTCAGTGGTTCTTGGCTGGTGCACGGTGGTATTTACGTCACGCAAAGACAAGCCGTCAAGCGTACCGGTTACGCTTGGCGCAGGCATTGGCTCGATTATTTCTTACGGCAACGTCTTCAGCTTCTCGCGCATCTCCTGGGCGCTCATCTCCGCTCCGTAGAGCGGCCCGCCCTGCTCAAAAAGCTTTGAGCGCTGCAGCGAGCCGATTTCTACCGGATCGAAGCCGGCATCGCGCACCAGCCGCGATGCAATCTTCAGCGCCTGCGCGTCATCTCCCGCTATGGGGATGGCGAGTCGCGGCTCGGGACGATGGGAGAAGCTGGAAACCTTACGAGAGCTCAAGATGTTGAAGGCGCGGACGATGCGCGCGCCGGCCAGCAGTTTTGCCGACGTGAGCGCAACGCCATTTTCCCGAGCTTGCTTGCCAATCTCACCGTCGCGGGCCAGAACCGCATTTCCGGCGTCGAGCACGATCTTGCCGGCAAATTGCTTGCCGTAATCCTTGGCAATTTGCGGATAAGCGCCGTACGGCACGCCGATGAAAACCACGTCACCAAAGCTCAAAGCTTCATCCACGGTGCCGGCGCGAGCCAGTGGACCCAGGCCGTCGACCAATTGCTTCAAGTTCTCCGGATGGCGCGACGAAAACAAAACTTGATGGCCGGCCTTCACCCACAACGTGCCAACCGCGCTGCCGATATTTCCCGAGCCAATGACGCCAATTTTCATCGGCGTAGCTCCCGGTGTCGGTTGCGCAAGGGTTCCCTTGGGAAGGACTCCCAATACAACGCTCAAACCGAAGATAACCGCCAGACTGCCAAAAAACTGTCGACTCAAAAATTTAGCAGACATCATGACAAGCCTCCTTTCATAGAACTGTTTCGCGGCGATACCGCCCCCACGATTTGCCAACATTTGAACGTCTCCTAAAACTCTAGCGCGGATACAGCTCTTTGATAAATCCTTCCTTCGCCAGCTGCTCCAGCGGCGCCGGATCGTAGAACTGCCGAGTGTCGATTCCCTTTGCTTTGGGATTTCGTGTGGCGATGTCTTCCATCATCGCTTCCATTTCCGGCAGTGTCACAGTCGGAACGTTGCGAATGTAGCCGAGAACGTAACTTTTAAACGCGCTCGCCAGCAGCTTGGTATCCGCGGTGCGGGTATACTTGCCGAGAATTCGAATCGTGAAGTCCGGATTGGCCTTGGCGTATTTGATTCCCTCCAGTGTCGCTTTGAGAAAGCGATTCACCGTCTGCGGTCGGCCGCGAATGAAAGAATCCGTCGTGATGAGCGCGGTTCCCGGATAGCGAAATTTAACCTCGCTCAAATTCATGAATTCCTTGTAGCCAAGCTCTTTGGCCTTCTCCAAGGTCGGCGAGGAGATCAACCCGCCCTTGATGACCCCCTGCTGCAGGAAAAGCAAGATCTCCGGCACGCCGCCGGTTTGAATCATTTTGATGTCTTTGTTGGCGTCCAGACCCAATTCGGTGACCGCCTTTCTCAAGCCCAGATCGGTCAACGATCCGAATCGGCTGACGCCGAAAGTTTTTCCTTTGAGATCTTGCGCCGTAGCGATATCGGGGGCGGTCACGAGACTCATGGGAATAACGTTGATCGTCGTGCCGATCACGGTCGCATCCGAACCCGACAATCGCGACAATGCCGCGGCGGCGCCCGAGCCTTGCACGATATGCGCGTCGCCGGAAAGTAAAGTCGTGATCGCTTGAGCCCCGGAAACATAAATGATGCTCACGTCGAGTCCGTATTTCTTGAAGATGCCGGCTTCGTGCGGCACCCAGGTGGTAATCGACGTCGCAGCAATCGACGAATAGCACACATTGAGTTTTTCCAGCTCGCCGACTTGTGCGCCTCGCGCGCTCCCACTGATAGAAACAGCGAAAATGAGCGAAAACAAAGTTAATGCGGTTGATGTACTTCGTAGATTCATCGAATGCATCCTCCGGCTCGGCACGTTCATAAAAACCTGCCGTTTTAGTCGTCGCGGCTGACGTTAGAGAAGGCGCTTCGACAAGTCAAGGTGGTGATTATGCCGCGTTGAGTTGGGTTTTTCGCTGTGATATCTCCGGTGAAGTCCGAGCTTTGCCGTGAAAGTTGAATTATGAGCAAAGAGATTGAATCTGTCGGCGTCGTCGGCCTCGGCGTCATGGGCTTCGACATCGCGTTTTTGTACGCCTTGAAAGGTTTTCCCACTGCCGTATTTGACGCCTCCCAAGCGGCCATGAACGCTATCGACAATCGCCGGGAGCAAACCATTGAGCGACTCAACAAACGAAATCGGATCAGTGAAAGCGAGTGTGACAATGTTCGAAGGCTGTTGGTAAAATCCTCGGCCATTGAGGGATTAGCAAGCACGGATTTGGTGACGGAAGCAGTTTCGGAGAACGCGCGAACCAAACTGGCGGTTTACCGCGCTCTCAAAGCCGCCGGGTTCACGGGGCTGTTAACGACCAATACTTCTTCCGTAGCTCGCGCTACTTTGCTCGCTGACGAAGTTTGCGATCCAAAGAATTTCGCCCTGACCCATTTCTTCAATCCGGTGCTTCACACGCAGATGGTCGAAGTCGTGAAGGGCGATATGGCAGAGGCGCAGGGCAACACCGTGATTGGGTTTTTGAAAGGAATCGGCCGCCAGCCCGTGGAGACCCGCGACATTTCAGGCTTCGTCTCCAACAGCATCCTCATGATTTACGCCGTCATGGCGCTCCGCTTGTTGGAATGTGGCGCGCGCATTGAGCAAGTCGATCAAGCCGCGCGAGAGCTCAAGCTGCTCCCACCGTTGTTTAGTTTCGACAGCTGGAAGCCGTCCATCGTCGAAGATGTCACTCGGGTCATGTTCGAGCATCGAGGTGACGCTTTCTTGCGTTCTTCAAACCTGCTCACCCGATTGGCAAAAGACAATCCCGAATTCTATGTTGACCGATCAGTCAATGCGAAAATCTACGATCTCGCCGAGGCACAGGGTCGATCGATGGATGACGAGAGCCTAAAACACGCGCTGCGCGCGTCCACGATCATCGCCGCCGCGCGCGTTGCCGAGCTTGGCGAATCGCCCGCGACCATCGATTTCGTCGCGACCGAAGGGATCAAACTGCCTCAGCCGCCATTAAAAGAAATCGACGGCGTCGGCGCTTCAACGGTCCTCGACGAATTGGCACGAACAAACCGGCAACTCGGGAGCGCGCCGTTGGCTCCGCCCAAACTTCTCGCCGCGATGTCGGCGGAGAGTCAAACTTTCTACAAGAACGGCCAGCCGAATCCTTGGCTGTCGGCTTACACCGAACGGGCGGCAATCCATGAGCGCCATTGACGTTCACGTCCATCCGAGCACGCGTGGCCTCGATACCCATGCCTGCAGTTACTTCCGACGAAACCTCAGCGAAGTTCCGCAAACGCCGGAAACGTTCGCGGAATTATATATTAAGCACGACGTGAAAGCGCCGCTGATCGGTTGGCATCCTTCCACCGTCAACGAAGGGAGTCGAAACAGCAACGACCACGTCCTCGACCTCGCAGCCAGATTTCCGAACGCTTTTTTGGGAATTCTTGCGGCGCTCGATACCGGCGCCGAGAATCTCGACGCCGTCGCGCATTATGCGCAGGAACTAGTCCGCAATGCCAAAGTCCTGGGCTTCAAATTCCATCCACCCGACCAAGGTTTTTACCCCAACGCTCGAAAGTTCTACCCGATTTGGGAGGTGCTTCAGGCCAGCGGCAAACCGGTGATGTTTCACGTCGGCTTTACCGTGCTCGGTGCCAACACCGACGGCGGCAGCGGCATCGCCCTCGACTACGGCCGGCCGATCCATCTCGATACTCTCGCCCGCGACTTCCCGCGCATGAAGATCATCGCCGCGCATCCCGGTTGGCCTTGGGAGCAAGAGCTCATCGGCGTCGTGACCCACAAGAAAAATCTATTCGTCGACACCTCCGGCTATCTCGCCGAACAATTGCCGGAAATTTTCCTCAAGGCCATCGGCGGCCGCCTTCAGGACAAAGCGCTATTCGGCACCGATTTTCCTTACGTCGATTTAGAGAGGGCGCTCATCAGCTTCGATAAACTGAATTTGAAGCAGTCGGTAAAAGACAAAATCCTCTTCGCCAATGCGCAGTCGTTATTCGGATTAAAGTAGACGCCCTGCCGGCGCTTCTTATCGTCGCCCGCTTGCGGGAGAGGGCGAAGGTGAGGGTTCTCCGACAGCTCAGCGAAAAAAGAGGTCGAGCAATGAAGCGAGTCTTGATCTTCCTGATTCTCAATTTTCCATTATCCATTCTCCATTCCTCCCCCGCTCAAAGCGCCGCGCTCGAACGCCTGAGAGTAGGATATCCGTCCCCGAGCGCCAATTTCTATCCGCTCTTCGCGACTAAAGAGGCAAATCTATTTGAGAAGTACGGCTTCGAACCCGAAATGATCTATGTCCAAGGAGTTCAATTGATCGCGGTCCAAGTGGCCGGTCAGTTGGATTTCTCGTCGGTCTCCGGTCTGGTATTTCTCCAAGCATCGGTCGAAGGATCGGACCTCATTCTCCTCGCCAGCTCCAACGACAGTCAACCGATGAAGCTCATGGTTCACAGCGGCATCACCGGTCCGAAAGATCTCCGTGGCAAGACCGTGGCGGTTACACGCTTCGGTTCTCTTACCGATTTGCTGCTTCGTCCGGTGCTCAAAAATTGGGGATTGGA
>JBEVIO010000017.1:0-5247 GCA_040510635.1 Binatia bacterium
TCCGTGGATCATTTATATGAGAATCTTACGGTGGCGGAAAATCTCCGCTTCTTCGCGGCCCTCTATCTCCGCTCGCGCGACGCCGCCATCGAGGAAAATCTTGCTGCCGTGCAGCTCGCGGCGCGCCAAAGCGATTACGTGGCCAATCTTTCCAGCGGCCTGAAGTGCCGTCTCTCCATCGCCAAGTGGCGGCTTTTGCAACCCGAGCTTCTATTGCTCGACGAACCTTACGGCGTGCTCGACGGCAGCGGCGTCGATCTGCTCGAAGATTTTTTGTTGGCGCAATGTGCTCGGGGCGGTATTGTCGTCATCGCCTCGCATCATGTCGCGCGCGTGCTGCGGCTGTGCAATCGCGCCGTGATCTTGCATCAAGGTCGGGTAACTTTCGACGAAACCAAACGGCGGCCCTGGCCGAGCTTCGATCGAGCCTTCGGTGAATTTCTGCCGCACGGCGACTCATGACGCTGCTCAAAGAAACTTATCTGTTGCTTTGGAAAGATCTCCTGCTGGAGCTGCGCCGGCGCGAAAGCTTGTTGACGATGTTTTTCTTCGGTACGTTGCTCCTGTTTGTCTTTCATTTTTCTTTCGATCTCGCGCCGGAAAAGGTCCCCGAAATGGCGCCGGCGCTGCTTTGGCTGGCATTCCTTTTCACCGGCACTTTGGGGCTTGCCCAACTTTTCAACGCCGAGCGCGAAAATCATTGCCTCGATGCGCTGCTGTTGTCGCCGCTCGATCGCGGCGCGCTGTTTCTCGCCAAGACCGCCTTCAACTTGATCCTGATGCTTCTCGTCGAGATCGTGGTCATTCCGCTCTTTTGGATCCTGTTCAATCTCCATTCGTGGAATTTGCTACCGCAAATATTTCTAGTTAGTTTATTAGGTACCGTTGGCTTTTGTGGGCTGGGAACGATGATGGCGGCGGTCACGCTGCGCGCCCGGGCGCGCGAGCTGCTGCTGCCGCTGGTGCTGTTTCCGTTGATGATTCCGGTCATACTGGCGACGATCCGCTGCATGGAAAATATTCTGCGCATGGGCGAGTTCGGCGAGGCGCTCCCCTGGCTCCGGCTGCTTTTAGGTTTTGATGTGATATTTCTGACCCTCGGCGTCCTGCTTTTCGATCACGTCATCGAGAGTTAACATGACAGAAGGCGGTCGACCGATCAAAAAACGCCGTGGCATTCTCGGCGCCTTGGCGCTTATCGCCATCGCCGTCGGATTGTATTGGGGGCTCGTGATCGCGCCTCCCGACGCATATCAAGGGCAGGTCCAGCGCATCATGTATCTGCATCTGCCGAGCATTCTCACCGCTTATCTTTCTTATTTTTTAGTATTCATCGGCAGCGGCATGTATTTGTGGAAGCGTGAGAAGCGCGACGATATTCTGGCGCACTCGGCGGCGGAGCTCGGCGTGCTGTTCACCGCGCTCACGATCATCGAAGGCTCGATCTGGGGACGCCCGACGTGGGGCGTGTGGTGGACTTGGGACGCGCGGCTTACCCTCACGGCGATCCTCTTGTTGATCTATATCGGTTATTTGATGTTGCGATCACTCATTGAAGATGAAGACCGTGCCGCAGCGGCCGCGGCCGTGTTGGGCATCATCGGCTTTCTCGACATTCCACTGATCCATATGTCGGTTTACTGGTGGCGCACCTTGCATCAACCGCCGTCGATTTTGCAACCGAACAAAGCTCCCTGGGAAAACGTCCATCCGTCGATGCTGATCGCTTTAACGATCAATTTTGTCGGATTCTTGTTGCTTTATTTTTATTTGCTATCGTTGCGCTATCGGTTCGGTGAAATGCGTGGTGAGATCAAAGCGCGGCGCTTGGCGCGAGGCGGCTGATGGGAGCTTGGGGATTTGTTGGGCTGGCGTATGGAATTGTCTGGGGGATAATCCTGCTGTACCTCATATCGTTGAAGCGCCGCTACAATAGCGCGCAAGTTGAGCTGGATGCGCTCAGCTCGGTGGAGGCGACGGATTGCGATGTCAAAAAGTAAGCGTTTCTTGATCGGCGGGGTCATTATTCTCGCGGCAATTTCTTACCTAGTCATTGGCGGCATGAAAGAAGCCATCGTCTATTTCGTCACCCCATCCGAGCTACGGGCCAAAGAGAACACGTCCGCCGACAAGTTTTTACGCATGGGCGGCATGGTCGTGAAAGGATCGATGCAAAAAGATCTGCAAAATCTCACCTACCGCTTTGAGCTCACCGACGGCACGACGAATTATCCGGTGTTCTTCAAAGGCGTGCCGCCGGACCTGTTTAGCGAAGGCAAGGGCGCAGTCGTCGAGGGACGCATCGGTAAAGACGGCGTCTTTCAAGCTACGACGATCATGGCAAAGCACGCCGAAGAATATAGTCCGCACGCCGACGGCAAAGACGCCGCGAAAAGTTTCGTTCCTGCCAAGGAAGCCAACGTCAAGTGACCGCGAACCTGGGCCATAGCTCCATCCTCCTGGCTTTTATCATAGCTCTTGCGGGGATCGTCAGCCCCATCATTGCGGCGCGCTCGGGTGACCAACGATATCTGTCGATCGCGCGCTACGCGATTCTCGCCCAATTTATTTTGGTCACGCTGGCCGCCACCGCTTTGATCTACGGCCTGGTCACCACCGACTTTTCCATCAAATATGTCGCCTTCAACACTACGCGTGCCACGCCGGTCTACTATCGCGTGACCGGCTTGTGGGGCGCGCTCGAAGGCTCGCTGCTGCTCTGGGAATGGATTCTGATCATCTTCTCGGGCGTCGTCGCATGGCTGTATCGCGACCGCCACAAGGACACGCTGCCGTGGGTGATCATGATCTTTTGCATCGTGTCGGCATTTTTTCTCGGCGTGGTCGGCTTTCTGTCAAATCCATTTGAAATCATTTCGCCGGTGCCGCTCGACGGCCGCGGCTTAAATCCGCTGCTCGAAGACGCCAACATGATGACGCACCCGCCGTTGCTCTACACCGGCTTCGTCGGTCTCACCGTGCCGTATGCGTTTGCTATGGCGGCGCTGATCGTCGGCAAGCTCGACGAAGCATGGATCGTCAGCACGCGGCGCTGGACGATTATTGCGTGGTTTTTCCTTACCGCGGGAAATCTGGTCGGCGCCTGGTGGTCCTATCATGTCCTCGGTTGGGGCGGTTATTGGGCGTGGGATCCAGTGGAAAACGCCGCTTTCATGCCCTGGCTGCCAGCCACCGCTTTTTTGCACTCGATTCAAGTTCAGGAGCGCCGGCGCATGCTGAAGGTTTGGAACCTATCGCTGATCATCGTCGCCTTCAGCCTCACCATCTTCGGCACCTTTCTCACCCGTTCGGGCATTCTGTCGTCGATCCACGCGTTCTCATCCGGACCGGTGGGCGGGTTTTTTCTCGGCTTTCTCGCCGTGATCTTGCTCGCTTCCTTCGGCCTAGTCGCCTATCGCGCCGACTTGCTCAAGGAGCAACCGGAGCTCGATTCGATGGTCAGCCGCGAATCGGCTTTCTTGCTGAATAACATCGTGCTCGTTTCGGCGCTCTTTACGATTTTTCTCGGAACGATTTTTCCTTTGCTCTCCGAGGCCGTCGCCGGCGTGCAAGTCAGCGTGGGCGCGCCTTATTTTAACTCCGTCACCGTACCGCTGTTTCTTTTTCTAGTTTTTCTCATGGGTGTCGGACCCATGATCGCCTGGCGCCGCGCCTCGTGGGACAATCTGAAACGCAATTTTTTCTGGCCCGCGACTGCGTCGTTGACGTTGGGGTTGGTCCTGTTCATCTGGAAGGTGCGGGACTTTTTGCCTTTGTTAGGCTTTACGCTGTTGGCGTTCGTGGTACTTTCGATTTTTTACGACACCGGGTTGGCGCTGCGCGCGCGCAAGCGCATCGCCGGGGAAGGAATCCTCCGCGGTCTGGTGACTCTGGCACGGCGTAATCAGCGGCGCTATGGCGGATTCGTCGTTCATCTGGGCATTGTGTTGATCATGATGGGCATTGCCGGCTCGATGACCTATAGCCTCGAGAGAGAAGCAACGATGGCCGTGAAGCAGGAACTGCAACTTGGTAACTACCGTGTCCAGTTCGAAGGTTTAAAAGGCTCGCAGCAGCCGACCCATTTTCGCGTCGAAGGCGCCTTCCGGGTTTTTCACAACGGCAACGATCAAGGCATTCTGAACCCGGCGCTGAAATTTTTTCCGACCCAGCAGTCGCCTGTGGGCCGCGCCGTGCATCAGAGCAGCTTGGACGAGGATATTTATTTGATCCTGTCGGGCTTCAGCGAAGTCGATCGCAATCACGCCACCTTAAAAGTGCTCGTTCGCCCGCTGGTGATCTGGATGTGGATTGGCGGCTTTGTGATCGCGCTGGGCACTCTGATTTGCATCTCGCCGATCGGCAAACCTGCGACTTTGGAAGAGTAGATGCCCTGGCGACGCTTAACAATCACGCTGGCGATTATCGCCCCGATTCTGGCACTGCTCGCGTACGGTTTCACGCGCGATGCGCATTACATTGTCTCGCCTTTGATCGCCAAACCAGCGACGCCGTTCATGATCACACTGTTCGATGGTCGCAAAATAACGCTGGATGATCTCCGCGGCAAAGCCGTATTTGTAAATTTCTGGGCGTCGTGGTGCTTGCCCTGCCGCGAAGAAGCCCGCGATCTTGAAGTGGCCTGGCAGAAAGTCAAAGACAATAATATGGTTTTTCTCGGCGTCGCGCTGCAGGACACGGATAAAAATTCATTGGAATTTTTAAAAGAGTTCAACGTCAGCTACCCCAACGGCAAGGACGAGTCCGGCAAGATCGCCGTCGACTATGGAACTTGGGGCATACCGGAAAGTTTTTTCATCGATCCACAAGGACGGATCACCTACAAACACGTCGGTGGCATCCGCGCAGCCCTCGTCATCGCCAAGCTCGAAGAAGCCGCCAAAGGCATTGTCAGTGCTCAGGAAGGCAAAGGCGACTACTCGGCAATTCGATGAAGAAGATAAGACTCCGCACAGTAGTTACCCTTTTTGTCCTGTGGCTCCTCTTCGCGGTTCCCCTTCATGCCGCGCCCGCCCCCGATCTGGACGATCAGACCCGCGCTATCGCGACGGAGCTTCGCTGCGTCGTCTGTCAAAATCTGTCGGTCGCCGACTCGCCTTCGGAGATGGCCCAACAGATGCGCGCCATCGTGCGCGAGCAGCTTCAGGCCGGCAAATCGCCTGACGAGATCAAAGCCTTCTTCGTGTCGAAATACGGCGAATGGGTGCTACTCAAACCGAAGACCAC
>JBEVIO010000018.1:0-3448 GCA_040510635.1 Binatia bacterium
GTTTCGGCTTTAGCCTGAACGAGGAACAGCGAAGTGGCCTTCGCTCGGATTAACCATAACGTCCACCATTATGTGAGCGCGGGGGCGAAGAGTAAGCCGGCGCTGCTGTTCGCTAATTCCCTTGGCACGGACCTTAGGATTTGGGACGACGTAACCGATCGCCTGAACGAAGACTTCAGGGTCGTTCGCTACGATAAGCGAGGACATGGTTTAAGCGATGCGCCACCGTCGCCTTATTCCATCAACGATCTCGCGCAAGACGTTGCCGGCGTGCTCGATGCTCTCGAAATCGAACAGGCGGTGCTGTGCGGTGTATCCGTAGGCGGCTTGATCGCGCAGGCGTTCGCATTGAATTACCCAAAGCGTGTGCGCGCTTTGCTTCTGTGCGATACCGGCGCGCGGATCGGCTCCATCGAATCTTGGCGGCAACGTATCGAAATAATGCGAGCAGGCGGTCTCCAAGCGCTTGAATCGCCGACGATGGAGCGGTGGTTTTCGCCAACGTTTCGGGCGCGCCGCTCCGCCGACATTCACGGTTACTCGAACATGCTGCTGCAAACCTCGGTGGAAGGATATATTGGAACTTGTTGCGCGTTGCGAGACGCGGATTTTCGCGCGACCCTCTCGACAGTCCGCTGTCCGACGTTGGTTCTGTGCGGCGCACAAGACATCGCGACGCCGCCGGAGCTTGGCCGCGAGCTCGCGGAATTGATTTCGGGCGCGCAGTTTTCCTTGATTGAAGACGCCGCCCATCTGCCGTGTATCGAACAGCCGGACATTCTGATTCAGAAAATGTTGCGGTTCTTTCAGGAGGTGCAAATTGTCTGACGATTTATTTGACAAGGGCATGGCGACCCGTAAAGCGGTGCTCGGCGCCGACTACGTCGCGCGCGCGGAAGCGAACAAAACGGAGTTCGACGAAGACTGGCAGCGTTACGTGACGGAGCACGCCTGGGCGGCAGTATGGAGCAGGCCCGGACTCGAAAGGCGGACGCGCAGCATGTTGACTATCGCCATGCTCGCGTCTTTAGGAAGACTTGAAGAGCTTGGCGCGCATATCCGCGCGACCCGCAACACCGGAGTCACGAAAGAAGAAGTCAAAGAAATTCTTATGCAAGTCGCAGTCTATGCGGGCGCGCCGGCAGCGAACTCGGCTTTCGCTATCGCCAAACGGACGTATAAAGAGATGGAGACTGAAGCTAAAAAATGAGATTCAGTCGAGATCCTTTACTGCGTTCACGACGATACGCCCTCTGGTGTCGGGTCGCAATTGAGAAAGGAGGAAGTTCTTATGCGCATTCAAGAATACAATCCGCGCGACTGGAAATCTCATCCCCCTTATACATTTAAAGCTTACGGCTCGTCGATCAAGCGCGGTCCGCTGAAAAGGCTCGTGCCGATCCAGCAGACTTTGTCGGAAATCACCGGGCCGTTGTTCAGTGATATCAAACTCGAGCCCGGCGAGAACGATCTCACACGCGATGCCGATACTGGAAAAGAGGCGATGGGCGAGCGCATTATCGTAGTCGGCCGGGTCTTGGACGAAGACGATAAGCCGGTGCCGAATACACTCATCGAGATCTGGCAGGCCAACGCGGCCGGGCGCTATCGTCACCCCGTCGATCAACACAACGCGCCGCTCGATCCGAACTTCACCGGCGCGGGGCGCTGCGTGACCGACGAAAAAGGTGAGTATCGATACTTGACGATCAAGCCCGGCGCTTATCCGTGGCTCAATCATCCCAACGCGTGGCGGCCGGCCCATATTCATCTCTCTTTATTCGGGCGGAGCTTTGTCACCCGCTTGGTCACGCAATTTTTCTTTCCCGGCGATCCATTGATTCCACTCGATCCGATTTTGAATTCGGTGCCGACCAAGAGCGGGCGCGAGCGTCTGATGTCGAGCTATGCCCATGACGTGAGCGAGCCCGAGTTTGCACTCGGCTATCGCTTCGACATCGTGCTTCGCGGCAGAAAAGCCACGCCGTTTGAGGAATCCAGATGAGGAAGCAAACCCCATCACAGACGGTCGGGCCGTTCTATTCCATCGGACTCACGCGCAAGCCGATGAATGTCATGGCGACGGACACAACCCAAGGCCAGCAGATTCGCATTGAAGGGCAAGTCTTCGACGGCGACGGCGTGGCGATGCCCGATGTCATGGTCGAGATTTGGCAAGCCAACACCTACGGCCGCTACAACCATCCCGACGACAAACAAGAAAAACCTCTCGATTCGACTTTCACCGGCTGGGGCCGTTCGGGCACCGATGAAAAATGTTTTTACACCTTTGAAACCGTCAAGCCCGGCCCGGTGCCGGGAAATGATGAATCGGTTCAAGCGCCGCACATCAACGTTGTCGTTTTTGCGCGCGGTATGCTGGTGCATGCGTACACGCGGCTGTATTTCGCCGACGAGCCGGCCAATGCGAGCGATCCGGTGCTGAACTCGATCAAAAACAAAAAGCGGCGGCAGACTTTGATTGCGTCGCCCGGAATGGAAAACGGTAAGACCGTTTATCGCTTCGACATTCGCTTACAGGGAGACAACGAAACAGTTTTCTTTGATATGTGAGGGGGACAATGGGAGAGGATGGAGTGATGGAGTAGTGGGGTGATGCGAAGACAGAAAATCGATTTTGTACTCGTGCGGGTGATGGTTCGGGCGTTCATCACTTAGCTTCTGTTATTTCGACTGAAAGGAGAAATCTTTCTTTTTAACCGTGGAGACGGTGTGTCGTTAGGACTGGGAGAAAGATTCCTCACGTTCGTTCGGAGTGACAGAAACAGAATTATCAAATCAGGTTTATCCGATGACGGCGCTCGATTCAGCCATTTTGGGTCCGCTCTTCAGCGATGACGAGATCGCGACGCTGCTCAGCGATGCGGCCTTGGTGCGCGCTCTCGTCGAAGTCGAGATTGCTTTAGCTCGTGCGGAGGCTCGAGCCGGCGTCATCCCCACAAACGCGGCTGAGCAGATAGCCCATGCTCGAGCAGAAAAGATTGATGTCGCTGCGCTCGCGAAAGGGACGGCGCGTTCGGGTTTTCCGATCATCGCGTTGGTTCAAGAGCTGCGTAAACAAGTGAACCCTGATGCGGCGTCATTCGTTCACTGGGGCGCGACCACGCAGGACATCATGGATACCGCCTGCGTCCTGCAGCTTCGAGCGGCGATCAAGTCATTCAAGGCGAGGCTCCAAGAGGTAGTGCGCCACTTGAGCGCGCTGGCCGATCGGCATCGGAATACGATCCTCGCCGCTCGCACACACGGGCAGCAGGCGTTGCCGGTGACTTTCGGCTTGAAGGTCGCGAATTGGCTGGCGCCGCTTTGGCGCCACTTGCAACGTCACGAGGAAATCCAGCCGCGCCTGCTCGTCGTGCAGTTCGGCGGCGCCGCCGGGACATTGGCGGCTCTGGGCGATAAGGGTTTGGCCGTTGCGGAAGAATTG
>JBEVIO010000019.1:0-3267 GCA_040510635.1 Binatia bacterium
GAAGATAGTGGCGCCAACTATAGTCCTGAGTACGGCGAATCTGGGAGTCGATAAAACGATAAATCGACTCATAACTGATGACTGTCCTTCTTTGTTCCTTTTTCAGTCGTCCGGCGACTTGAGCGGGAGACCAACCTTGTCCCAAGCCTTTGAGTACCTCAGCTTGGAGATCAGGCTTACGCAACAACCGACTTCCCCGCCAACGACGACTCTTAGCTTGCTGCTCAGCGTACGCAGGCTGATAACCGACCTGGGTGCTGCTGTTGCGTTTAAGCTCTCGGGCTATGGTCGATGGCGCGCGATCCATAGCTGCCGCGATTTGGCGGATTGTTTTCCCGGCTTGGCGATGCCGGGCAATGGTGCAACGTTGTTCCAAAGAAAGTTGTCCATAGTTCTGTCCCATCGCAACACCTTATACAAAAAGTGTTGCACTTCGTTTGTGAATTTCGGGTATCCAGGTTCCTGGCCACACCTACACAATCTCATCCCACAGATCATTCCACTCGGGATTCTCCTCCTCGATCAGTTCCAACTTCCATGCCCGGTTCCACTTCTTCATCTGTTTTTCCCGCGTAATTGCCGACATCATGTCGCCGTATATTTCGTAGTATACCAACCTGCGGATCTTATACTTGCTAGAGAAACCCTCAACTAGATCGTTTTTGTGTTCCCATGCCCGCTTCGGCAAATCACTCGTGACACCGATGTAGAGCGTGCCGTTCCGTTTGTTTGCAAGGATGTATACCGCCGGCTGCTTTGGCATCGGAGACCTGGATTCCCGCGTGCGCGGGAATGACTGAGTGGGACACTACCCACTACAGGCCCCCCAATTGCATTACCAGGTGGCCAAACTCGTTGACCGTCACCGTATCCCCGGGCTCGACCACCGTCGTCGATGCCGCCTCTTCGATGATCGCCGGACCGGCGATCACGTTGTTTTGCAGCAACTTGGTTCGATCATAGACCGGCGCCTCGACGGACCCGGCGCCTTCGAAGATGACCATGCGAGTACCGCGCCGCGCATTTGCCGGAGGCGTTTTGTCACCGGCGGCGATTTGGCTAAACTGCGGTTTGCCGAGCCGCCCGATCGCTGAGACACGCAAGCTCACGATGTCGGCGGACTCTTCCGGCGCGCTGTGGCTATAGCGCAGCTCGTGCGCCTCATCGAAAAGCCGTTTAATCTCGGCGCGCGCGGCTTCATCACCGACCTTGGCCGGCATGCGCACCGCCACCGCGTGTTCCTGACCGACATAGCGCATATCGGCGGCGCGCTCGAAGACGATCCGGTCCGTCGGAATGCCCGATGCTTCCAGCGCCGCCCGCCCCTCGTCTTCTAGTTTCTTGAACTGATCTTCCAGTTGGAACATCTCCAGGTCGTCCATGCGCTCGAACAGCGTCTGCACGTAGTCGCGCCGCAGATCTGCCATCAGCATGCCGAGCGCGGAGAAATGCCCCGGTGCGCTCGGTACAATTATTTTCCCGATCGACAATTCTTTCGCCACCGACGCGGCGTGCAGCGGTCCGCCGCCGCCATAGGCAACCAGTGTAAAGTCGCGCGGGTCGAGGCCGCGCTCCAGGGTCACGTGACGCACTGTGTTGGCCATCGCTGAAGTCGCGACTTGCAGCATGCCCGAGGCGGCGCGCTCGAGATTTACGTTGAGCGGTTGCGCGATCCGTTCGCGCAACGATTTTTCCGCGGCGTTTCGATCCAAACGCATTTCACCGCCGAGAAATCGCTCGGGCGAGAGTCGGCCGAGGATGACGTTCGCGTCCGTAACCGTCGGCTCGCTGCCGCCGCGACCGTAGCTCGCCGGCCCGGGTTCCGCTCCGGCGCTGCGCGGACCGACGTGCAGTCCTCCACCTTCGTCGAGCCATGCGATGCTGCCGCCGCCTGTGCCGACTTCGACGTTGTCGAGAACTGGAATCCGCACCGCGAGCCCTTCGTTATAGCCGCCGATGAAGTAGTCCGGCGAAAGGCTCGGTTCGCCGCGCCGGATCACTGAAGCTTTTGCGGTCGTCCCGCCCATGTCGAAAGCAATCGCGGCGTCGAGATCGAGCAATTCGCAGAGCGCCATCGTGCCGACCACGCCGCCGGCCGGTCCCGACTCCATCATTTGAATACATTGGCGCCGCGCCATGTCGACGTCGGACAAGCCGCCGTTGGACTGCATGATCATAAGATTGCCGCGGAATTTATTATCGCGCAGCCGTCGTTCGAGATCACCTAAGTATTGGCTTACTTTCGGCCCGACGTAGGCGTTGGCCGCGACGGTCGACGTGCGCTCGTATTCGCGATATTCGCGCGACAGCTCGTGAGACGCGCTTAAAAATAAATTGGGATCGGTTTCGCGCAGGATCTCGCACATGCGGATCTCATGCTCAGGCGCGCGATAAGAATGCAGAAACAGCACTGCCACCGCTTCGAATCCATCTTCTTTGATGATGCGCGCCACCTCGCGCGCTTCTTGTTCGTCAAAGGGCGTGCGCACCGAGCCGTCGGCGAGCATGCGCTCGGTCACTTCAAAAATATCTTCGCGCGGCACCAGCGGACGGTGCTTGCGAAAACGCGGGTTAAAAGACTCGGGGCGGTTGATGCGACCGATCTCGTAAACGTCGCGAAATCCCTTGGTCGTCACCAGCGCCGTCTTGGCCCCTTTGCGCTCGATGATCGCGTTGACTACCACCGTGGAACCGTGAATCAAGGTCGACACGTCGGCGAAGCGCACGGCAGCCTTGGTCAAACCTTCCAACACGCCGCGCGCCAGCTCCGCCGGCGTTGACAACGCCTTCGCCAAAGCCAGCGAGCTGTTCGCTTCGTCAAATACGACCACGTCGGTAAATGTTCCGCCGATATCGACTGCTACGCGCATGTCTTCGCTCCGCTCAGAATCTCAAATTGCAGATCTCAGATTTCAAATTCGGGGGGTGAGGCCGGCATCTGAAATTTGAGATTTGAAATTTGCCATCGCGCAGCGCTATCCGCACCGATGATTGGCGAGATACTCGCTCAGCCACTTGTTCCACGTTTCGTCAATCAGACGAATCGCGCTCATCTGCGGATCGCCGCCGCCGGCACTCTCCACCAGCGCGACGACGCGTAGATCGACGCCGGTCAGATGCGGATCGGCGCAAAAATTGTGGCGGATCATCACCACTCCTTCAGTTTCCAGCGCCGCAAGCACGCGGTCGGCCTCTTCTGTCTTGATCCCGGAGCGTTCCAACGAGGCGTACAACTCGGTCATGAAACGCGCCTTTTTATTGCGGCCG
>JBEVIO010000020.1:0-7152 GCA_040510635.1 Binatia bacterium
GTAAACTGTAAACCCACTTCACCCCGGTAAACCGCCATGCAAGCCTCCGTTTCTCTTATTCAACAGCGAAGGTCAGTGAAGCAACTGAATCTCGTGCTATGCGACCTAGATTAAATGCTTATCGAGCAGAGATAGCGCTTACGCGCCGACGACGGCGCCGATCTTCTTTAGTTTCAACCTCAGCTCATAGCGAAACAGGTCGCTTCGGTAGAAACCCGCGGTGCGCATGATCAGGTGTTTTTTGTAGAAATGGTCCCGCTCGACGTAGAGAACGGGAGACCCCTGCGGAATATCGAGATGTGAGGAGACCGCGTCGTCCGACAGCTTTGCTTCCACGATGTGCTTCACGTCACTGATCTTGATGCGCAAGGAGCTTTCAATAACGGTGGACAGCGGTATGGTTTTCATGCCCTTGATCCGCACTTGAGCGGCAATTCGTGAAGGCAGATAGGAAATCACATAGGCAAGCGGCCGACGATGCGCCAACCGGATGCGTTCGATTTTCCTGACTCTCTCGCTTACTGCCAAGCCGAAGTCACGGCGGAGCTCGAGCGACGGCTCAATGTCTTCCAAGTTAAGCACCTTGAAGCTTGTGCCTTCCGCATCAACCGGCGCCAGATCTTCGGTTTCAACCTCCAGCTGAACCGATTTTTTGAGCGGCCCCTTCCAACTGACGAAGGTTCCTTTGCGCCACTCGCGGCTCAACAATTTTTCCTGACATAGCTGCGCCAGTGCTTGGCGAACGGTGATGACGCTCACTCCAAGCTGACGGGCCAGCTCGATCTCTCCGGGAAGCCGGTGGCCGTAACCCCACGTTCCGGACAGGATGTCGTCGCGAATGCGCATCATCACTTTGAAATACAAAGGCACCGGGGAGGCGGTTCGTTTGGCTAGGCGCATATTGACTACGTTTATGTTTAGGAGTAGATCAACCTCGATAGAATTACAAGCCTTCGCAGACGCCGCTCGATCCACCCAGTGCGATAGAGATCAGCGAAGACTCGGTAGCAATTTCACAAAACGAGCATCGGAGGTCCCATGGCACAGGCAGCCAAAGCATCACCGTCGCAAACAGCTGCTGTAAACCCCGCCATCCAAACGCTGATGAGCGTGATCCAAAAACGCCGCAGCGTGCGAGTTTACAAAAGCGGCAAAGTCAGCGCCGCTCAACTCAATACGATTCTCGAGGCGTCGCGATGGGCGCCCTCGGGAGCGAACACGCAACCCTGGGAATTCGTCGTGACGCGGGACCGCAAAAAAATGAAGCGTATCCGCGAAATTTACGATAACGAGTGGCGCCAGAGAAAACGCGAAGATCCCGTCAACTACAAAGGACTGAAAAAAGATTACGTCGGCGACGTTAGCGTTATCGTGCTCGCTTGCGGCGATCCAAGGACCAAAGCGGTTTACTTAACCACTCGCCAACAAGCGGACCGCGAGAAGCTATTTCAGGCGAGCATGGCCAATGCCGTGCAACAAATGATGCTGGCCGCGGCGAGCATGAATCTCGGCACGGTGTGGGTTTCCGTGCGCGAAGAAGTGGAGCCGGAGTTAAGAAAACTATTTCAAGTGCCCGAGCCGCTGCGTCTCTTATGGGTGGTGCCGATCGGCCATGCGCGTAGTTGGCCCAAGGCCAAGCCGCGGCGAGCTGTTTGGGATTTTGCCCACATGGAAGTTTACGATTCAAAAAAGTTGAGACCGGACTCGGAGATCCGACCTTGGCCGAAAAACTGATTTGATCGTGATGGGGCGCTCAAATACCGGCCAAATTTTTTTTAGATTTCCACGTCCGGCCGGCATTATTAGTGGCATGATAATCAGCAACATTATCTGGCGCTCGTTTCGGAATCAGAACTGATTAAAAAACCAAGTTGAAATTAGTCCGTAAGTCCCCAAAAGGAGGCGTCATGATTCGAACACGCATTTGCGATCTGCTCGGCATTCCCCATCCGATCGTATTGGGCGGCATGGGCAACGCGACCACCGCGCCGCTGGTCGCCGCGGTCTCCAATGCGGGAGGCTTCGGCACACTCGGCACCTCCGCCTTCGACGCCTCGACCCTCGATCGCGAGATCGCCTCAATCCATGAGCGCACCGACAAACCGTTCGGCATCAATCATCTGTTGTTTCAGATCAAGGAGGACATGTACGCGGTCACGCTGCGCGCTCGACCTGCTCTTGTCGCCTTCGCCTGGGCGCGCAAAGACCAGAATCTGCGCGACTACGTTCAACGCGCCCACGACGCCGGCTGCAAGGTCATGTACATGGCCGGCGAAGTGCCCGAAGCTTTGCGTGCCGCTGAAGCGGGCGCCGACGTCTTGGTAGCGCAAGGGACGGAAGCCGGCGGCCACGTCGGTTGGATGGCGTCGTTGCCGCTCGTACCGATGATGGTCAAAGCCCTCGCGCCACTGCCGGTGCTTTGCGCCGGCGGCATCGCCGACGGCCGCGGCCTCGCGGGGGCGCTTGCGCTCGGCGCCGAAGGCGTGTTGCTCGGCACGCGTTTCCTCGCCACCCACGAATCACCGCTCCATGCGAATTTTAAACAAGCGATCGTCGATAGCGACGGCCACGACACCGTGCTGACCGAGATCCCCGATCTGGCCAGCCAACGCGTCTGGCCCGGCGCTATGTCGCGCGCCAAGCGCAACAAGTTTATCGAACGCTGGGCCGGACGGGAGTGGGCCATCCGTCAAAACGCAACCGAAATCGGCAAAGATTTAGCCCAAGCGCGCGCCGCCGGCGATATCGACAACGCCTCACTCTCTTTCGGCCAAGACGCAGGCTTGATCGACTCGATCAAAAGCGTGAAAGAGATAATCGAAGAGATCATCTCGGACGCTGAGGAAATCATCAGCGGCCGACTGCAAACGCTTTTACAATAACGTCCGTTCAGCGCACCGACGGCCCGCACTGCAACAGGGCTTACCCCGAACCTTTGAATCGCGTTCGTGTTTAGTGAATGAGCGCAAGGACGATGCACGACTAGACGCCGCGCCACGATTTGAGCAAAGCATCTTGAGTGCCTACAGCGCGCGGGCTGGGTCTACGAATTTCGCGGTGGAATCGGCTCCTTATAAACCATATCGACGTCCATCTTTTGATACGCCGCAACGAAACCGTTTTTATATTCGTGGCCGCAATAATGCGCCGGCTTGAGCTTGTCCCATATCAGATAGCCGTTGGCGTCGGTGCAGCCCTTGTCGACTGACGCCGCGACGACTCTGCCAACGATCATGACGCGGTGGAGCCACTGCTTGGTCCATTCGACTTGGCACTCGAAATGACTGTGGCACTCGGCGATGCGCGGCGGTTTGACGACTTTGGAAGCAATCCCCGTCAGCCCGGCTTTTTCCAATTCGTTGACGCGCGGCGGGAATTCCAAGCCCACGACTCGGACCTTTTCCAGAATGTCGCGCTCGAAGGGCGGTACGTTAACGACGAACTCGCCGGTGGCCAGAACGTTATTGCAAGTGTCCTTCGTCGCACCGACGGTGAACGCAATAAACACCGGATCGTGGCACACGCGCACGCAAGTGCCAAAGGACGCGGCGTTGACACGCCCCTCGCGGTCCGCCGTGGTGATCATGACCAGGCACGCGCTCGGCGCAAAAAGCCGGTCCCAATGCTCGCTCGGCACGTCGATTTTATTAGCGGAATCTAACTCGCTCATTTCCTCGCCTCCTTCCTGTTCTCAATGGCATAGCGAAAGGAATCCGCTCCGTCAACGGAAGAGCTCCTGCCTTTGAAGACTCAAGAAACGAGGGCCGACATAATATTTTTCAACATCCAGTTCGGACCTGAATCCCCGTTGGTTGACTGGATCGCCTCTGATGCGTTCCCGCCGAAAATTATCATGGAAGTGAGCATGGAAAAGGCCCGTTGTCGCCGCAGGCATGATTTGGCTGGAGGATTTTGCTTTCGAGGTTACGGCGTGCGGTGATATTCTTGATGACTCGATGGTCCGACGGTGTCAGGATATTTCAGGTCACGTAATGTAATTGGATCAATCTAAGAGTAGCAATCAGGGACCGCAACTGAAATCTGCTGGCATGGAAAAAAAGCAGGCGAGAAATTTGCCTACCAGAAAGCTACCGGCTTGCGGGTAATCACGGATCGCCGGTGGTGGGGCATGCTGGAGCGGCAATTTCTTTGAGGAAACCTAAGGTTCGTTCCCTGACATTTGCCCTCGGTAGAAAATGGCCGTGATCCGGGTACAGCACGAGGCGGTGATCCGTTCCGCCCGCCTTTAGCCAATCCCTAAGCAAAATGGCTTGGCTCACCGGTATCAACTTATCCTGTTCGCCATGGAGAATAAGCGTTGGCGCGCGCCATCTCGATCCCTGACCAAGAAGGCTGAAGAGCTTGGGATTGGCGTCATGGTTCGGGTTGAGTATCTGCCGCACCCAGAAGCTCGGCGTCTCCCGGTAGAGCTTGTCGAGATCATACGCGCCAGAGTAAAGTACCGCCCCGCTTACCCCTTCCACATCGTTTAACATTGCCGCCGCAACAATCGCCCCGCGCGAAACTCCGTAAAAAAATACGCGGCGTTTATCGACCCATCGAAGTTGCGTGGTGAACGCGAGACCGTCCTTCACGGCCTGGCGGGTGATTTCCTCCACCGACCCTGCAGCAACTTCCGTCGAACCGTAACCCGGCAGCGAAATCGCCACGCTCGCGAAGCAAAGCTCACTCGCGAGAGCTTCCGCGGTTGACAGAACCTGTTCGGCGCCTCGACCTCTGAGGCTATGGCCGTGCAGCAGGATGACCAAAGGGAACGGGCCTTCCCCGCGGGGCCGGGCGACGTAAGCTTCGATATTTCCCCGTGTGCTTGGGTAAAAGAAGCGGACGGTTTGCTGACCTTCGAGAGCGCCTACCTGCTCATAGGGAACCACTCGAACGCTGTTACAAGCGAAAAGAAACAGCAGGGATAGCGCGATGAGTCCGCTTTTATATCGCATCCCTGGCAATTAGCATTCCCGCCGTGAAATTCAAGCCGCTCGAATCGTCCGTCGTTATGTCAGCGCTTCTAGATTTCAGGCATTCCCTTGCAAGCTCGACACTCTGAGGAGTCACTCTCACCGAACGTGATGTGAACTTTTGGGCGAGGTGATGAATTTGCGATGAGAAAGTACGATAGGGTCGAAATGAAAAACGCAGCGCGGCAAATAGACGTGTCGTCGTTATTTTGCTTTGAGAGATGACGATACCTCTTTGATAAGCGACCAATCGACGATTTTTTCCAGAGGGACACCAGCTGGAACTTCCGCCATGCTGGCAACATTTTTTAAGCCTCGCTCGGTCGGCAGTCCACTATCGGGCCAGATGTCCCTTAATCTATCATAGGCTTTTTGCGCCATTTCTAAATTTTCCAGGCCAATAAAATCTTTCAGCAGTGGAACCACCTCGTCGCGGCGCGATTTAGTAAAGGCAATTCCTTTGAGAGCGCCGGCAAGAACTTTTTTTACTTGATCGGGTTTTTCGCGCAGCAGGTCATTGTTAACGATAATACCAAGGAGCGGGAATTCCAAAATATCTTTAAGATAAACAAGCGGCCTAAAGCCGTCCTTCTCGAGGTATATTTCAAGAGGAGTCATCAACATCGCGGCGTCGACATTGCCCGCTTTGAGCCCCGCCAGGCTGGTTCGCGCATCTCCTAAACTGGCGGTCCTCACCTCATTCGGATCAATTTTGAACTTGTCCAGGATCATCAGCAATTCGCGATGGACTGTCCCTCCCGGCTGACTGATCGCCACCACGCGGCCGCGTAGCTGCCCCGGCGAAGTGATCTCAGGTTTGACGACCAGAACATGATGAGTTTTATCGGTAAATACCATAACGAGTCGCGCCGGCAGGCCGCGCGCGATCGCCGTCAGCGAAGATCCTGTTTGCGTGATGTAGCCGATCTGCTTTGACGCCAGAGCGGCAAGAGACGTGCGCGCTTGCATATAAACAGGCAACAACTCGAGACCTTGCTCGCGGAACAGTCCCTTTTTCCAGGCGACGTATAATGGGAACCAAGTTGCTGAGTTTGTCGAAACGCCAATGTGGATAGGCGTCAATGTCTGGGCGAGGCCGCCGTGGTTGCCGAGTGAAAAAACAACCACGATGAAGCAACAGATAATATGTTTGGCGTGGCGCATGGTGCCGCCGTTTCGACGCAATTCTAAAAACTCGATCCGTGCCAATTGACCCGCGGTGTGAACAGGGTCCAACTCAACTACGCACGCGCGGAAAGATCCAAGAGCAAGCCGTCGGGATCGGCGATTGCAAATTCGCCGATCTTGCAGCCGTCGATGTCTTCTTGTGTGATATGTCCGAACACGCCGCCGGCCAATTCTTTTGGCGCGGAGCCGGGATTGGCGCGGCCGAATTCATCGAGGTTCTTCTTTAACTCTTCGTTGCTCTCCACCGCGTAACCGAAGTGGTCGATGCCTTCCCGCATGCTCATATACGAGTGATTGCTCGTACGTCGGATCGCCAGATCGACCGTGCCGTCGGTCACGCAGAACGCGTCTTCATCGTAGAAATTTTTTCCTTCCTTGAGATCGAACACTTCGTGATAAAACTCGGCAACGCGTTCAGGCTCCGCAGATCGGATCGCGATATGATTGATCTGCCGCGGCTGCTTCCAGCCGTCGTCTTTGTAACCTTCCTGCACCTTCGGATGCTGCTTCCATGAAATATCGAATTGCGTTCCCGCCGGGTCGTGACTTCGAAACACTGCAAAGGCCACTTGCTCCAAACCTTTGGTGACCAAAACCTTTGGATATTTCTCTTTGAGTCTTTCAAGAATGACGCCGACGTCGTCCACTTCGAAGCCGAAGTGATCGAGGGCGGAATGAAAACCAGGGCGTCTGCGCAAAACCGCGAGACCGATCACGCCGTCGCTGATATGCCCGTGATTGGGTTGGTTAAAGCTCTCCGTGATTCGTTTCATGCCGAACACGGTTTTGTAGAAATTCGCCATTCCAGTCTGATTCTCGGTATACAGCGCCAGATGTCTGATTCGTGCCGACATCACTTCTCCCTTCGGTTAGAACACCTTCCCCATCGGAACCCGGCATAACAAACCACCAACTCCGCGTCAACGGTTTCAACCGACGATTTGACGAAACCAAACGGTCATCTGCAACGGCTGACTCGCTCTAATCT
>JBEVIO010000021.1:0-7343 GCA_040510635.1 Binatia bacterium
TTGAAACAGATCGTCGGAATGATCTGGCAATGCTTCTCGACTTTGCGCGGCCACTGCGCGGTATCGTATTCGACCCAATCGTCCCATTTCTCCACGGGCGGATAACTTGCCAAACCGCCGCTCGCGGCTTCCAAGCGCAACGCATCGGGATTGAGAGGTTGCCTGCTGTCATTCATGCTTCGATTCCTTATCAGCTCAGCGGTAAAGCTTGGCCTGCTTTGATCCAAAGATGGTCGTACATCCAGAGACCGAAAAGTGCCAGAACAGGAGCGAGGACATACAAAGGAATCGGCGATCCGATGGGCATAAAAATAAATCCGACCGGCACGATGGCGCCGAGACCGACGACACAAAGCCAAAAGGATTTGCTCAATGGCCCGCGCCGCAACAGCTCACCGGCGCGTACGGCATCTTCCGCGCCGTGTTTCATGAATAGCTCGCTGAAAATTATCGCCAAGCTGACGAACAACGATACTACTAATATGTTGATCAGCCAGGCAAACATCAGCGGGCTCATGAAACGATAAGGCGTCACCAGCTCCAACGAGCCGATCAAAATCAACATCGCCGCGCCGGCGAGCACAGCCTTGACGAGCAAGTGCCAAAACAACAGCGGGCTCTGCCAAAAATCCCGGCCGCGTGCCTGCGCGAAGAGAAACGCGGAATAGCCGGCGGACGCAATCGCAAAGAGTGCCGCCGGCCAAATGACCCACGGCGATACTCTACCCTGCGCGTAGATCTGGAACAGCCAGAACGCCAACAAAAGGCCAAAAATCATCAGGACATAGCCGCCCAATACCAACCAAGAATTCAGATTCGGCTTGGTCAGCAAGAAAAAAAACCGCGTGGGCTTTTTTAGATCCAAAACCAAGAGCACCATCGTCGCGGCGAGAAACAGCAGCGACAGCGCGGGGCTGATCACGTTGAGCAGCACGGCGTCCTGCTCGAATCCCATGTTTAGAAACAAAGCGGCCAAAAGCAGTACTCCGGCGGAGACCGACTTCGTCCACAGATAGGACGCGATCATTTTTCCCCACGGCGTCGCGTGCGGCACGTCGTAGACTTCACGCGCCGCGCCGGGAATTGGACGATTCAGGTTCGCGCTCTTCAAAGCATAGAGATCTTCGCCGGGATCCTTTTCCGACCAGAAATGAGTCGATTGGGGCTCCATCATCGTCGGGTTTAACAGATCACCGTCGACGCCGACATAGAACAGTTTCGGCTTCGTCCCCTTTTCCGCCTTACGCACGCTAACTTTCTCCAACGCCACGCGCTTGCTGATCAAACTATTAGGATCGTCGAGATCGCCCGAGAGTATCGCCTGCGTCGGACAGACCACTTCGCAAGCCGGCTTGTAACCCATTTCGACGCGGGAGGCATCGAAATTACATTTAGCCGCGGTGTTGCGTTCAGGATCGATGTAAAGCGCGTCGTAGGGGCAGGCTTGCATGCAGGACTTGCAGCCGATGCAGCGCTCGTTATCGAAGTCGACGATGCCGTCGGGTCGGCGAAACAGCGAGACGGTCGGGCAAATTTCGATGCACGGCGCATCGTCGCAATGATTGCAGCGCAGCACCGCGAAGTGACGCCGGGTGTCGGGATAACGGCCCTTTTCAATATATTTGACCCAGGTGCGATTTACGCCGAGCGCAATGTTGTGTTCTTCCTTGCAGGCAACCGTGCACGCATGACAGCCGATGCAACGGTTGTGATCGATGACGAAACCGTAGCGCATTACATACCTTTCTACTCAGGAAACTTAACTATCTAAATTGAAAGTGTGAACTCAGATAGCAGGAAAAATTAGCCGGGGTCAATTGAATCGAGCGAATAATTCACGTTTCCCCTTTTTAGGTGAAAGTGAAAAACGCACGGATAGTTTGCCCCGTTCAACGTCTGCGAATGTCATTTCGAACGAATGTGAGAAATCTTTCTTCGAGCCGCGGGGGATGCGATTCGGAAAGATCTCTCGCTAGCGCTCGACATGACAGCATCAGAGTCAGTGCCACAGCTGCGAATGCGAACTTGCCAGCATGCTCTCTCCGGAAAGAGAATTCACGAATCTGGGACTTTCCTTAAGAGTGTACCTAGAGTTTTACTCTTAAATTTTTCGCGTCGGAAAAGCCGGCGGAATGATCTGCTCGACGGTTCTGCCGTTCCAATCGCGCGCCGCCCAATTATCCCAAGCGCGATTGGCGCCGGTTTGCGCTTGCGTGAATAACTCGTCGTCATCGATGCGCGTGGAACGGCCGTTCTCGACAACCACTTCGCCGTCGACGATTACTGTCTCGACGTCGGCGCCGCTGCCGTATTCGACCAGCGCATTGATCGGATCCCGCACCGGACCGTAACGGGTGGTGCACAGATTGAGAATGACGACATCGGCCTTCGCCCCGGCGGCGAGCCGCCCCAAATCGGAGCGGCCGAGCGCGTTTGCGCCGCCGATGGTGGCTGCGTTAAACACATCTGCCGCTCTCGCACCCGAAGACTTTCTGTCGACCAGTCGCGAGATCAGCGATGCGTAACGCATCTCGGAGACGATATCGAGTGGATAAGTATCCGTTCCCAACCCGATGCGCACGCCCGCTTCCAAATACTGGTCGAAGGATTCCATGGCGAAGGCCATCTTGGCGCACTTGTGCGGGCAGTGGCCGATGGTCGCGCCGGTCTCGGCCAGAATCTTCAGCTCGTCGCCGCGCGGATAATCGACCCGCGAGTGGCCGCCGGTGATCGCCATGTGGCCGAGGGTCGTGCGCGGTCCGAGGATGCCCACGTCGGCGAGATACTCGGCTACGGGCTTGCGATACTTATTGAGGATTTCGAGAAACTCACGAAAGTTCCCGCCGGCGTGAATATGGATCGACACGTCGAGTTCTTTCGCAGCGGCGACGCTCTCTTTGAGCAGCGACGGCTCGCAGGTCTCGGCTTGCGCGGGACTTAGAATACCTTGCAAGCGTCCGTTGTGCGCGCCGTGAAACTTTTTGATGAAGTCCACCGCGACTTTCAAACCCGGGCGTCCCCGATCCGCCCTCTCTTCATAGTAATGACGACCCTCGGCGTCGGTGAAAATATCATGGCTCCGGAACGGCGGGCTAAAAAACACCCGACCGCCGGTTTGTCCGACGATAGCAACGTAATCATCCAAAGCGCCCGGTCCGCCTCCAGGATCCAAGACGGTTGTCGCGCCATTTCTGAGCGCGCTATAAAGCGAATACTTTCGCCCCATCGCGACGGCCGGTGGCGCGGGCGGTTCGATCTTCTCTTTGAGCGGCGCCCCGAAGACAAACCAATTGGCGGCAAGATAATCTTTCTTCGTCACGTCGGTGAGCAGATAGTCGCCGATATTAAGCTGGGAATGAACGTGCAGATTGACGAAGCCGGGGCAAACGATTTTTCCGGCCGCATCGATCACCCGGTCCGCGCTTTGTGACTTGTCCGTGCTTACTGATTTAACGGTATTGCCGTCGATGAGAACCGAGCCATTCGGCACGATCTCGTGACTGGTCCCGGACCAGCCCACCACTACGCCGCCGTCAATGCGAATACTCATGATGTCCTTTTTTGATTTTCTTACGTCGTCTCCCAAAGCGAGAGGGTGAAAATATTCAATCGTGCCAAAAGCTAAATCGGTAACACCGGCGTGTCATCGACTTTGCCGTGCAAGACATACCAGTAAATGCTGTTCATGTAACGCCAGCGCCGCACCGTCGCTTCTTCGATCTGCTTTATGGCGAGCGCCTGGAGCTCCGCGCTATCGCAGTATTTCTCGACGATCGCGAATCCCTTGGCGCCGTGAATTTCATCGGCATAGACGTGTTCTTCGAAGAAACGGATCTCGCGGGCGCGCGGTTTGTAGCCATAGTGTTTGTGCAACGCCGGCACGATCTTTTTGCAAATATCGAGGAACTGGGACTCCAAGCCGATGAACATGCCCGCCAGCGCGGCTTGCCAGGGTCGGTGATAGACCATCCGCCATCCCCAATTCTGCAACTGGTCCGTCCCCGGCAAAACGATCGACGTTTCGACGCTATCGCGTTCGACACCGCTCGCCGCGACGTAGTCTTTCAACATATCCAGGTGGCGGTCGTCGGGGTTCTCCTCATCGCCGAGATTTTCGAATAGGAACGCTTTGACGTCCCGCCGAGGAATCTGCGACGCTTCATAAGCGAGCCAATTGAGATAGTCGCCGACATAGTGAAAGTGCTGCGTGCAATAAAAGGCCGTCTGCTCCTTGGTGAGCTTACCGGCCGCCCACAGATCGAAAAAGGGATGGTCTTTGCTGTGATTTTTGTCGCGCGCCGCGATCAGCTGATCATGAAATGTCTTGTTCATGGGTTGCTCTCAAGCCTTTCGCACAAAGCCTTAGCGAATGACGATGAGCATGGCCAAACTTTGCATAGCACTAAGGATTCCTAACTTGAAACAACAAGGGCGATGTCCGACTCTGACATCGAACATCGCCCTGACACGGTCGCCTTACGAATCAAATTTTCTTGACCAACTCCCCTTCTCCCCGCTCGACGATATCTTCCACCGGTTTCAACCGGATATCGAGCAATGCCGATTGACCGCCGGCCACAGCGCGTAGACCGCGCTCGATCGCCTTGCGCACTTCGCCCGGCTCTTCGACTTTCTCGCCGTAGCCGTCGAAGGCTTTAATGATCTGAGCGTACTCAGGGCAAGGCGCGATATGCAGCCCGGAAAAATTCTTGGACTTGACCGCCCAACCCTCCGGGTAATATCTGGGAATACCCGACTTCTGAGACAGATAACCCTGGTTGTTAAACATGACCGTCAGGAACGGCAGGTTGTGCTCCTGGGCCGCGCCGTACACGGCGGGGACCGGATCGTAGTTGAACGAGCCGTCGCCGATCAGGCAGACCACCGGCCGTTTCGGATTGGCCGATTTCACTCCCAACGCGGTCGAAAGGCCGGTGCCCAAACCGCCGACGCAGCCGGCAAAATAGGATCCCGGCTTCACGCCGTCGAGGTAACGGTGCACCGCCAGACGATGGGTGATGGTTTCTTCCACGACCATCGCGTCGGCCGGCAACACTTGGCTAAGCTCGTGCGCCACCCAGCGCGTGTCCATCGGCTTTTGGCTCGCCAGCGCCAGCGCCTCGTCGCGCCACGCTTTTCTCTGCGCGTTGTTTTTCTTGCCGATTTCTTCCGCGCGCTGCTTGCGCAACGAATCTCCCGCCGAGACCTTCTTCTTTAACGCCGCAAGCAGATGCTCGAGCGAGCTTTCGATCTCGCCCGTCAAGCAGAGATCCGCCTGGTAGCCGTAGTACGGCATATCGTGGCGCAGCGGATTCTCATCGAGAATCGCCACCGTCGCGCCCGGCGAAGGCGTGGCCGAAGCTGGATGCCACGGCGCAATCACCGCAAGCAGAAGAATCGCATCCGCGCCCGCTAAAGCCTTGCGCGGATCGTAGCCGCTGTGCAACGGATGGTTGCGCGGAAAGTTGAGCGCGCCCGTGCTGCGAGTCTCGACAACCGCGCAGCCCAGTAGTTCGGCAATCTCAACCAAGCAATGCACCGATTTCTCCGTGCGGCCCGAATCTTCGGTGACGATCACCGGATTCTTCGCGCCGGCCAACAGATTCGCGAGCTCCTCGATGCCTTTCTGATCGGCGGTCGCGCCGGGCGCGAATCCGAGATCCCCCGGAACATCCTTGATCATCTTATCGAACAGATGCTCCATCGACAGAGACACGAAGGTCGGGCCCTTGGGCGACGCCATGGCGAGCTGGCAGGCGCGCTGGATGGTCGCCGGTAAAATCGCTTTGTTGTTGACGCCGAAGCTCCATTTAACCGTCTGCTCGACCAGCTTGGCGGGACCGCCGATATTGGAGAGATGGCCCAACCACTGCGCTCCTGGATCGGGCCCTTCGTCTTCACCATAGCCAATCGATTCACCGCTGAAGACCACCATCGGCACTTGCTCACGAATCGCGCCGCGCATGCCCATCGTCGCATGCAGCGAGCCGACGGTGGTGTGAATCATCACGGCCGGCAATTTGCCCGTCGACTTGGCGTAACCGCTGGCCATGCCAACAGCGACTTCCTCGTGGCGCGTGCTCAAGTATTGCGGCATGCCTTCCACGCCCGGTTCCGCCAGGGCTTCCCACACCGGCGACCACTCCGAGCCGGGCGACGCGAAGATTTTCTCCACGCCCATCTTTGCGAGTACACGCAACATGGTTTGGGCGCCAGTCAGTCCTTTGGTTTGGATCATGCAATTCTCCTCTTCTGGGTTTCTCTTGCCTTATTTTGTAGCCTCGCGATTATCGCCTGGCAGATCAGCTCAGGTTGTAAAACCGCTTGGCATTGTTGAGCAGCAAATCTTTTTTTGTGTCGAACGAAAGGTCTTCGCGGTTCCACAGGATCGTCGCCGATTCGGGCCAGCTCATGTCCCAGTGCGGGTAGTCCGACGCGTACATCAGCGTTTTGGAGCCGACCTCATTGACCACGAAGCTGATCATTTTTTCTTCGGGCTCGCAGCCATAGTAGCTGTTTTCACTGTAGAGATATTCGCTCGGCTTCTTCTTGCACAGCGGCGCCTCCACTTTGCCGCGTTTTTCCCACTCTTCGTCCATGCGCTCGGCCCAGTAGGGCAGCCAGCCGCAGCCGACTTCGAGGTAGCCGATTCTCAGCTTCGGAAACATTTCCGGAATGCCGCCGAACACCATCGCGGTCAGTTGGCGCAGCACTGGAAAGGGGTGTCCCGTCGTGTGCAGACAGATGAATTGATCAAAAATCTCGCTGCCCGGCTCGTCGCCACCGAAAGCGTGGATCGTGATTGGCGTGTTCAAGCGTTGCGCTTCTTCATAGAGCGGATAGAACTCGGGGCTCCCCAAGTTCTTGCGGTGCGCCTGCGCGACCAACATGCCGCCGCACAGATCGAGCTTGGTAACGGCGCGGTTGAGCTCCTTAACGCATTCCGCCGGATTGTTGACCGGCAAATTAGCGACAGCTTTTAAGCGCGGCGATGCTTTACAGTAATCGGAGATAAAATCGTTGTACGCTCGGCACAGCGCGGTTTGGAACTGGGGATCGCGCACCCGACCAAGCCCCAGACCGCTGGTGGGAAACATCACGGCGGTGTCGATCTGTTGGGTGTCCATGGCGGCCAGCCGCTCCTCGACTTTCGCGCCCCCATGACCCAACGTTCCGCCGAGGTTGCGGTCATAATGTTCGCTGGGAATCAAAGATGCCTTTTGATTGCGATACGGCTCCGGCAGATAAGGCCTGATTTCGGCGTCGAAATCGCGCGCGTGCGCGTCGGAGTCCAAGACTTTTATTGCGTCCCGTAGTTCCATAAGGTCACCTCCGAAGTATTC
>JBEVIO010000022.1:0-8149 GCA_040510635.1 Binatia bacterium
ACCCGGTCTTGCAAAGGCCTAATTTTCACTTCCTGCCTCCTTTCAGATTTTGGCTTTAACTTACTAATTTTTAAGGGATTTGCCTCAAGCTACATCGACGCCAAAAGCGCGATCGTTTGAGGCAAAGCGAATCTAAGCATCAAATGGATTATGTCAAGGCTTTTCACATGAAAATTCGTTTTGTCGAGCGCCTTTTCGCAGCGGATCAGCGACGCTGTTTGCGCGTCTCTTCCTCGAAATATTTCCGGTACAAGATATCCCACTCGCGACTGCCCGGCGGGACGCGGCGCGACAGAGAATCGATTTTCTGGCGCACGATGTCATCGATCTGATCCTCGCGCTGAAAAAAACCATGCAGCACTTGTTTCGTTTGCGTCAGTGCCCGGCCCTCGTTCGGAAAATCGCCGAGATTCGCTTTGCGCAAACCATCCAGCACGAGGTGAGCGAGATGCGAGATGCGGCTTTCCGACAGGCGGTTCATAAAATAAACCCTCTCTTGGCGGCGAGCTTTTGCTTCGCCAAGAGAAACATTTTGTACGGGTCCAAATCCCGCGCCCCGGTGCTGTGCGATGCGAGCATCTTGCGGGCTTCATCCTCGATCGCTTCTTCCTCGGCAAAGTTTTTTGCGATGACCTCGATGATCTTAGCCTTGAGCGCGCCGTCGTCGGCCTTGGCGGCGATCAAATCCTGGTTATGATAGTTGGCCACGAGCTGGCTGGCGATGCGTTCAATTTGCTCTGGCTTGATTTTCATGAACTGTTGAAAACCTTGTGGATAATGTTTCGAGAACCGGTGTGAAAGCTGGTAAAAATTGTGGGTCTTTTTGATTTCTATCCGGCTGACGGTGCGAAGTCAATCACACCGCGGCAACCGCGACAGATTCTCTTGAGCCTGCCAAAGGCGAAAATTTCTTGTACATATCGCGCTTTTTTGTCAATATAATAGCTTCAAACGACGGTTACTCGGCGTCGCTTCATAGAAGTTATCCACAGATAAACCGAACGGCCGGCTTGGTTGGCTTTGCAACTTCCGAAAAACAATCGCTTGACTGTGCATAAACCGCCGCGCTTGAGTCGCGGCTCGCGTATCGGCGTCGTGGCGCCGGCCGGAAGCGTAGACCGACAAGCGGTGCAGTCCGGCATCGTGGCTATCCGTGCCGCAGGGTTTGAAGTGGAATTGGCGCCGAATTTATTCGCAAGCAACGGGTATCTGGCCGGCGATGCCAGGTTGCGCGCTCAAGATCTGCTGGAGCTTTTTCGCCGCCCCGATATCGATGCGATCTTTTGCGCCCGCGGCGGCTTTGGCTCGATTCAATTGCTTCCTTATTTGACCGTGGAGGTGGAAAAGTTCCCGAAAATTTTTGTCGGCTATAGCGATATTACTATTTTGCTCAATTGGATCCGCCAATTTTGTAGAATGCTGACATTCCATGCGCCGATGGTGGCGATGGACTTAGCGCGCGGCTTGAGTCAGCAGAGCAAAACCCATCTCTGGAGTGTGTTGACTGGGGAAACGGCTGAATGGAAGCTCACTTTGGGAGAAATGATCAAACCCGGCAGGGCCGAAGGCGAAATGATGGGCGGCTGTCTGTCGTTGTTGGTCACCACGCTGGGGACGCCCTACGAGATCGATACGGTGGGGAAAATACTATTTTTGGAGGATATTGGCGAGAAACCCTACCGCATCGAGCGGATGCTCACCCAGCTCAAAATGGCCGGAAAATTGACCCATGTGGCGGGTGTTTTGTTTGGCGATTTTACCAACTGCGAAGACGAGGGACCGAGGGGCATCAGGCAGGTAATCGAGGATCTTTTCAGCGACTCGGCCTATCCGGTGGTCATGGGTATGAAAGCGGGTCATGGCCAGGAGAATCTCGCTTTGCCTTTTGGCGCGACGATGGCCCTGGATGGAGATACTGCAAGCTTGGAGATGCTTGAATCGCCAGTGGCGTAGCTCAAAAAACGGACTGCCTGCCGACCCATCGGACTATTTCCGCCGGTTCTTTTTTATTGCGATCATGAAAAAGTTGGAAAAACTGGGTTCGGCGGCGCCGCAGATTTGTTTTATTCATTGGCGGTTGGACCGTTGATCATGGATTTTCACGGAGTAGCAAAATCGTTTGACGAGGCGGTGGCGGCCGGCGTTTTCCCAGGGGCGGTCGTCCTGGTCGGAAAAGACGACGACGTTGTTTATGAGCAGGCCTTCGGCAACCGTTCGCTTCTGCCGAACAAGACGCCAATGCGGTTGGATACTATTTTTGACCTGGCATCTTTGACGAAGCCGTTGGCAACCGCCGTTGCGATCATGCTCCTTATCCGCGAACGCAAATTGCGTTTGGATGATCAGCTCACTCGCATCATTCCCATGTACGGCGTGCTTGGCAAGAGTCTCACGACTTTTCGTCACCTGCTCAATCATTCGGCCGGATTGCCCGCATGGAAGGCCTTTTTCGAAGACATCATCAAAAATGAAAAGTCGGGTCGAATCAATTTCATCGCGAGCCGAGCGGCGAAGAATTACGTCTACGAGCAGATTCATCGTGAGAAGTCGGTCACCCCACCGGGGGGTCAAACCGTGTACAGCGATCTCGGTTTCATCATTCTCGCCGAAGCCGTGGAAGTTCTCACTGGCAATACCTTTGACCGCTTCTGTCAGGAACGGATCTTCAAACCTTTGGGACTTCGTTCAACCGGTTTTGTCGATCTGACCCAGCTTCGAACGCGGCGTCTGCAACCGGTCGAAGAGGTCATCGCGCCGACGGAAAGTTGTCCGTGGCGAAAAAAAATTCTCTGCGGCGAAGTGCATGACGACAACGCTTATGCCATGGGTGGGGTGGCGGGTCACGCCGGACTGTTTTCTTCGGCACACGAGGTGCATGCGTTTTTGGTTCGCATGAGCCAATGTCTGCACGGCAAGAATAGTTTTTTACCGCAGGCGGTGGTGCAAGAATTCCTCACTCGCGGTAGCTCGCCAAATGATTCGAATTTTGCGCTTGGTTGGGATACGCCGACTGCGGGTAAATCCGCCGCCGGCAGCTTTTTTTCGCCGCGTTCGGTCGGACATCTCGGTTTCACCGGCTGCTCGATATGGTGGGATCTGGAGAAAAATTGCCACGTTGTGCTGTTGACCAATCGGGTTCATCCGTCGCGAAAAAACGATAAGATCAAAGATTTCCGGCCGCATATCCATGATCAGATTATGAAAGTACTCTTCCCATGAGCGATCTCCCGCGCGCGGGCAGCCACATTCATTTGATCGCGGTGTGCGGCGTCGGCATGGCATCGCTTGCGGGTCTCTTGCAAGCGCGCGGCTATCGGGTCACGGGCTCCGATCAAAACATCTATCCACCGATGAGCACCTATCTGGCGGAAATCGGCATCGAAGTACTTTCCGGTTACCGACCGGAGCACGTATCGAACCGTCCGGACTTGGTCGTCGTCGGCAACGCAATTTCGCGCAACAATCCTGAAGCGCAAGCCGCGCTCGGTCAAAATATTCCCTATATTTCTTTTCCGCAGGCATTGGGCAGGTTTCTGATCGGCGCGCGAACTTCGCTGGTGGTCGCCGGCACGCATGGAAAAACCACGACGACAGCGCTGGCGGCCTGGGTATTGACTTGCGCCGGGCTGGACCCGGGCTTTTTCATCGGCGGCGTGCCGCTCAATTTCGGCAGCGGATGGAAAGTTGGCACAGGTGATCACATCGTCATCGAAGGGGATGAGTACGACACGGCGTTTTTTGACAAGGGTCCGAAGTTTCTTCACTACCGGCCGCGCCATGTGATCCTTACCGGCGTCGAGTTCGATCACGCCGACATCTACCACGACCTCGATCATGTGAAGACGGCCTTTGGCCGCTTGGTCGATATCATCCCCGCCGACGGTTCGCTGGTTGTCTGCGCCGACTATCCGGCGGCGCTGGAAATTTCCAGCGGCGCTCGTTGCGGAAGCGTGACTTACGGCGACCGCGGCGACTGGACAGCGGGCGATATCCGATTCGATCAAGGGCGGACCTTTTTCGAGCCTTGCTATCGAGGCAAGTCCGAGGGCCGCGTCGAAGTCAGCCTGATCGGCCGGCACAATCTCAAGAATGCTCTGTCGGTTTATGCGATGGGTCGAACGATCGGCTTTGAGAGGGAGCAATTGCTCGATGGGTTTCGCACTTTTCGTGGCGTCAAGCGGCGTCAAGAGATCCGCGGCGAGCAGCGCGGCGTGTTGATCATCGACGACTTTGCCCATCATCCGACCGCCGTGCGCGAGACGATCGAAGGAATCAAGGCAGCCTATCAAGGACGACGGCTCTGGGCCATCTTCGAGCCGCGCAGCAACACCAGCAAACGAAATATATTCGAGAAAGAGTTTGCCGGCGCGCTGGCGCTGGCCGATCAGGTCATCATCGCAGACGTCTATCAGCCGGAAAAGGTTCCCGAGAATGAGCGGATTTCGGTCGAAAACGTCGCGCGGGTGATCAATCAGCCTTCCGCTGAGCCGCGCGCTCGGATCATTGCCGGCGCGACCGAAATCGCCTCTCACGTGGCGCGCGCGGCCCGTTCGGGTGATATCGTTTTAGTGATGTCCAATGGCGGCTTTGACGGCGTGCAGGAGAAAATCTTGCAAGCTCTAGCGAGATAAATAAATCCGCGCGCATTCCTGGCTGCAAAAATATTCGCCCGATATTGCCAACGCTGCTGATTTGGGCACATAGCTATGGCACTGCGGGTCGAATACCATCTCTTCCCCCTCAGTGGTGGATTTTTGCCGGGTCGACAACTTGCTTTTGCCGCCTTTGAGAAAAGACTTCAGCGCCGAAATGGCGATATAGCAAATAAGTAAAATCAGAATGAGACGGAGCAGCAACATTGGCGCTCTCAGGCCAGGGAGACGGGAGGTTAGGCGTGATACAGATGAATCTTTTTGTCGTCCTTCACGTTGATTAAAAGCTCGGAAATGGTCACGCCGAGCTCCGGGTGAATGACTTGTGGGGCGATTTCGCTCAAGGGGATGAGGACAAATTTTCGGTGCGGCATTTCCGGATGAGGGATCTTGAGATTTTTCTTTTTTAACACCGCCGAATCATAAAGGAGAATGTCCAAATCAATGATCCGGGATCCCCAGCGCTTCTTGACTTTTTTGCGGCCCATCACGCGTTCGATATTTTTAAACTTCTGGAGCAACACGTCGGGCTTGAATTTCGTTTCGATCTCGATCGCGGCGTTGACGTACCAATCTTTGGCGTCACCCAACGGTTCGCTCTCGTAAAGCGAAGATTCTTTGAGAATCTTCGTGTCGGGCAGCTTGGCGAGACGGGTCACCGCTTCCAAGAAGTTTTCCTTTTTGTTGCCCACGTTGGAGCCGATACCGACGTAGACTTGGTGCGCAATCGCGTTCGCCATGCTGCCGTTTGAGGGAAAGAGTTTTAGAGTTTGACTCGTCTAATCCTTTCCGCAACCTCCCGCAGTCGTTCCTTATCCACGCACACGGTAAAACGGACGAAACCCTCGCCGGCGTCGCCGAACCCATTGCCGGGTGTGGTCACAACTCCGGCCTCATCGAGCAGCTTGGCCGTGAAGTCAGCAGAGGAAAGTCCTTTAGGACAGGAGACCCACACGTAAAACGTGGCGCGCGGCTTCTCACACTCGAGTCCCGCGGCACGTAACCCGTCGACCAAAATATCGCGTCGTTCTTGATAGATTTTGCGCGACGGCTCGACGATTTGATCGCCCAGGCGGAGCGCTTCGATGCCGGCTTCCTGGACCGCTTGAAAAATACCGGAGTCCAAATTGGATTTGGCCTGCGCTAGGCCGCCGACCAACTCGGGGTTGCCGACGGCCATGCCGATGCGCCAGCCGGTCATGTTGAATGTTTTTGACAAAGAATGAAACTCGATCCCGACTTCGCGACTGCCTTCGACTTCGAGAAAGCTCATTGGCCGGTAGCCGTCGTAACCCATTTCGGTATAAGCCGCGTCATGACAAACGATGACGTTATACTGGTTGGCAAATTCGACTACCCGTTCGAAAAAGCTTTTGTCCGCCACTGCGGCAGTGGGATTGTTCGGATAGTTGATCCAGAGGAGCTTTGCCTGCTTGGCAATGTCCGCCGGGATTGCGTCCAAATCCGGCCAAAAATTATTTTCCTTTTTCAAAGGCACGAAATAATTTTTGCCACCGTTGAAAGCGGTGCCGATGTGGTAGACGGGATAACACGGACTCGATACTAGGACGACGTCGCCCGGGTCGACGAAGGCCACGGCCATGTTGCCGATGCCTTCTTTCGAGCCGATCAATGATACGACTTCTTGCCCAGGGTCCAAGCTGACGTTGAAGCGGTTCTGATACCATTTGGCGACGGATTCTCGGAATTCCGTCATGCCGGAGCTGTTCGGATAGCGATGGTTGACGGGTTTACTGGCGCCTTCCAACAGCTTTTCGACGATAGCCGATGGGGTGGGAATATCGGGGTCACCGATCCCCAAGTCGATCAGGTCAACGCCGCGCGCTAGAGCGGCGCGCTTGCGGCGGTCTATTTCGGCGAACAAATAGGGCGGCAACTCATTGATTCGTTTTGCTTTTTTAATGCTGAGGGACAACTCGGTAATACCTCCGTGACAAAATCGCAACGGTTGTACCTGTTTTTTTGATTTTTGACAACCGGCGGTGAAAACCGCATGCTGAAATTCTCCGAAGGAACGCGGCAAATGGACATTGTTATAGACGGTTACAACTTGATCGGGAGCGAAAGCGGCTTGAGTGGAGCTCTCGAACCCAAGCGCAATTGGCTGATAAAGCAGTTGGTCCAATACCAAGAGATTAAAAAATTCAATTTGACGGTGGTGTTCGACGGCTGGCGCTCCGGGCAGGCGCATGAAGTAGCCGAGGGCGTTGGTGGGATTGCAGTGGTTTATTCTCGGCTTGGAGAAAAGGCCGATGCCGTCATCGTGCGCATCGCCCGCAGTCGATCCAGTGGCGCCGTGATTGTAACATCCGACCGCGAGATTCGCAGTGCGGTTGAAAAATTGGGTGCGGCCGCGGTCTCGGCGGCTGAATTTAACCAGATTCTTCGCTCCCTGGATGGAGCGTACCGCGGCAACGACGATGATAATGAGCCAGACTTTCGCACCGCAAAAAAGGGCAATGCAAACCGGCTCTCGAAATCCGAGCGCCGGCATAACGACAAGTTGAAAAAATTAAAACTTTGACCGGAAGATGTTTCTTCGAGCGAGTCTGCGTAGGTTAGCGGCGAAAAAGCGCTGGAACCAATTATTTGTTTTGTGTCTTTTCGATTCTACTCAACAGACCATTGTTAAAAATAAGCACTGAGCCGTCAGGGTAGAACCAATGTTCTTCGGAAACCTTGATCGCACCACGCACCTTCATGACCCGTCGAGGCGGCCCCAACACTCGCTTTACTTCCGCGGCATCTAGTCCTGGCGTTGCTTGCTTTTTGATCGCCGCTTCCTTCACCGGCAGAGACCAAGGTTGCGCGTTAATCCAATCGATTCTCTTCTTCTCCTCGATCGATTGCTCTTCGGCGTGTTTTTTGTCGTCGCCCAACGGGTCGGCGCTTAAGATGGTAGCGTTAAACTCCTCGAAAAACATTTCCGGTCGAATGTAGCCGACTTTGCCCGACTCGAACTTGACCTTATAGTACGGGTCCTTGGCCGCGCGTCCGGCAAGCTCAGTGATTTCAAACGATTCGTTTTGCGCGGGTTTGAACGTAGCCGCGCTGGGTGCCGGCGCGCTTAGAAAAGCCGGTGTTTTTTCATTGCGCGGGTTCAGCCAAAATATTTTGCCGACGCGAGCTTCCAGCGCATCGAGTTGTTTCTCCGTGTAATGGTCGGAAGAAAAAACCTTTGAGTGCATGAACAAGAGAGCGAGTCCTAGGATGACGCCGCAGGCGACGGTTTCGTTCCTGATCACGGGAATTTTCGTGCGGTTCATCTGTCGTCGGGCCCACCCTGTTTGACGCCGGTGTTTCGATGACGCCCTTTATGAGCGTTAACTTAACACGTATGAGGCGTGACGCAATATTGTTTAACGTCGTGCTCCTTCTGCGCGCCACTGCGGAGTCTCAACGACTCCTTTTATTTGGCGGCGATGATTCTCCCACCTTCATGCACATCGATAAAATTAATACGCTTCGCCCACGCG
>JBEVIO010000023.1:0-7597 GCA_040510635.1 Binatia bacterium
GCATATGGACTTGTTTTATCTGCCGGCTGATACATTTACTTCACGCGCGCCGGCTCAGTTGCGCGACCGCGTGCCCCATGTGGTGGACGTCAATGGCAAGCCCACTTGGATCGGCGACGGCGCCAACATGGGCACCCACGCGGCGTGGATGGGGCGCGGGCAAATGACCACCCATCGCGGCCGGCGCATGGCGGAAGCCGGCTGGCAGCCGAGTCATCCGCCTGATCCGAAGCTCCGGCTCGCCGACATGGATATGGACGGCATCGAAGCGGAAATTATCTACGGCATCCGCTTCGTCGAGGACAGCATCAAAAATCCCGAGGTCATCGCCGCGACGTATCAAGCTTACAACGATTTTCTCGCCGAGTTCTGCTCTTACAATCCACGCCGCTTCATCGGTATCGCCAATATCCCGGCTACTTCCGCCGAAGCGGCGAGCCAGGAGCTGCGGCGCATCGGCAGCCATGGCTTGGGGTTGCGCGGCGCGATGATCGATTGGTTCAACGGTCCTGAACCGATTTGGCACACCATGTGGGAGCCTATGTGGACGGCGGCGGAGGAAAACGACGTGGCGTTGTCGTTCCACATCGGCGTCGGTCACGGCACGACGACCTGCGGGCCGATCAGCGTCGAACAGAAGCTCAAGGGAGATTTGCCGCGAGTTTCTCAAGCGACGCACCAGGCGGTGGTCGCCATGCAGGCCGACGAGTGCCTCGTGGCGATACTTTTGTGCGGCGCCTTGGAGCGGCATCCTGGGCTCAAAGTGGTAATGGCGGAGAGCCACATCGGCTGGATTCCCTACGTGCTGGAACGCCTCGAGATGAAATACAAAGAAGGCATGTATGACGATTTGATCAGCACGAAACCGAGCGAGCTATTCAAGCGCCAAGTGTGGGCGACCTTTCAAGACGACCGAGTCGGCGCGCTCCTGGCAAAAGACTACGGCGCCGAGAGCTTCTGTTGGGCGTCCGATTATCCCCATGCCGACGGTATTTTCCCCGACTCGCAGAGTTTCATCCGCGACACCATGGGTCATCTGGATGACGATCTGCGCCGCAAGCTTACGTTCGCGAACGCGGTCAGGCTCTACGGCATGGATTGGCTACTCTAAGGGCAGACACGAAGGAGCAGGGGCGGTGTCGCTTTCATTTAAGAAGATAGGGCTTTGGGTATTCGTGGCATTGGTCGCGCTGCTTTGCGAGACGCGCGCACGCGGCGCCTCGGACGAATTGGTGAAAGCGGCAACCAAAGAAGGCAGCCTGATGATCTATGGGACGACTCAAATCGACCATATGCAGGCGTTGATGAAACATTTCAACGAAAAATACCCGGCGATCAAAGCCAACTATCACCGTCAGGGAACCACTGCCGTGTACGAAAGAATTCTTCGAGAGCAGCGCGCCGGATTGTTCAACGCGGACGTTTACGGCGGCATCGGCGGCCTGCAAGCCTGGCTGCTCGCCCAAAAAGGCGCGCTGACGCCGTACGCGTCACCGGAACGAGCCACGATCAGCAACAATCTCAAAGACAAAGACGGCAACTGGACCGCCGCCTACACGGTGAGTTTTGTGAGCGCGTTTCATGCCCGTCAGGTGGCGCGGGCGGAAGCGCCGCGCGCCTACGAGGACTTTCTCTTGCCCAAATGGAAAGGGAAGATGTGGTTGAACGAAGATGATATCGAGTGGTACGCGACCATGTTCGAGATCATGGGCAAGGAAAAAGGAGCTCAGTTCATGCGCCGGCTGGCGCAGCAGGATCTGCGCTACGGCCGAGACCCGAGTCTGGCCATCGAACTCTTGTGCGCCGGCGAATTTCCGCTGATGATCGGCATTCACTTCCATCACACCGAAAGGCTCAAGCAAAAGGGTTGTCCGCTCGACTGGGTGGTCACCGAGCCGGGCTATAATCGTCCTCCGATCGCGATCGCGCTGGCGAAGAATGCGCCCCATCCCGCCGCCGGCAAGTTGTTCATCGATTTCATTCTGTCACGGGACGGCCAGAAGGCTGTTCAAAACGTGGCGCTGCGTTATCCGGTCCGCTCGGATGTCGAGCTGAGCGGTGAGCTTCTCAAGCTCAAAGGAATTCGCTTTTGGGATGCCAACTGGGATGCGGTCTTTCGCAACATCGAGAGCTATCAGAAATCATTTCGTCAAACATTCGGTATCAGCTGAGGGGAATAAGAATGTATATCGACTGCGACTCACATTATTTTCCAGTTAAATTTTTAGAAGGAGTCAGCGTAAAATATGCGCACTCGCCGCGCGTGGTCAAAAACGGCGACGATGTAAGATCGGTTTTGCCGGACGGCAGGCTGATCAAAAACCAGGCGCCCAAAGGGCGCTGGCATTTGGATACACGCGATCAGCATGTCGACTGGGAAGGATTCGACGTCCACGTGCTGATTCCGGAGAACCGCGAGCTGCTTTACACCTGGGACCGCGAACTGGGTTGCGAGCTTGCCCGCGCGTACAACGACGCCGTCGCCCAGGACTTAAAAGAATGCGCCCATCCGGAGAAGTACATCGGCGTCGCCTGGGTTTATCTTCCAGACGTCGAGGAGTCGTGCCGCGAGATCGATAGAGTGGTTAAAACACTTGGTCTCAGCGCCGTGAAGTTCATGGGTGGGTTCGAGAACGCCAATCTCGGCGCGGAGAAACTCTGGCCGCTCTACGATAAGATCTGCCAGCTCGATATTCCGGTGTTGGTGCACGACACCGCTTCGGACCGCGACGGCCATCCCAATCCGGCGCTCGTCGGCATCGAACAGTTATTTTTAGAAGCCGATAATAACGCGCTGGCCTTCCTGTTGGCTTTTCCGTTTCGCTACATGGTGGATATCGGCAGTCTGATCTTGCGCGGCGCCTTGAAAGAATTTCCCAAACTGCGGATCTGCTTCGTCGAGGGGTCGGGGGCGTTCGTGCCCTGGCTGATGGAGCGGCTCGATATGGACGTCAAAGCCAAGGCCAGACTGGGCAAGCTTCCGAGTGAATTCTTCAGCCAGATTTGGGTGTCCGCTTTTGCCGCCGAAACTTCGCTGAAATATGTCTGCGATTTTTGGCGGGATCATAATCTGACCGTCGGCAGCGACTATCCGCATGGCGATCCATCCGCGACTTGGAACGTCGGCACCGTGAAGATGATAAAAGAGCTGAACGGAATGTCCGAAGCCGACAAAGAAAAGATTCTCGGTGGCAACGCGATGCGGCTATTCGGCATGTAGCTCCGTTGGTGGTGCATTCTCGGAAGACGAGGAGATCTCGAACAGGACAACTTGACAGAGGCGAAATGGCGCGTTCGATCTGGAATTTATTTGCGATCGTTTTGCTGCTCCCTGTAGTTCCGTCCAAGAGCGGCGTCGAAATAGCCGCGGCTCTCGCTGCGCCCAAAATCGCCATCTCCTTCGCCGGTATCAACCCGCGCCAAACGCCTCTTTGGATCGCGCAGGAACAGAACTTCTTCGCCAAACACGGTGTGGATGCCGATGTCGTATTCATTCGCACGGGTCCCATTCAAGTCGCCGCGGTCAGCTCGGGCGCGACTCAACTTGCTTATGCAGGGCCGGCATCGATTCTCGGCGCGGCAAGCAGCGGCACTGATTTGAGGATGATCGCGTCGTTCACGAATCGTTTAACCTATACCATGATCGCCAGGCCCGAACTCAAAAAAGCGGAAGACCTCCGCGGTAAGCGTTTCGGCGTCCAAGCGATCGGTGGGTCGGTGTGGATGGGCGCGGTCTTGGGACTGGAATATCTCGGACTCGATCAACGGCGCGACAACATCAATATTCTAAATATCGGCGATCAAACTGTGTTGGCCCAGGCGATGGAGTCCGGCACGATCGATGTAACCGTGCTTGACGGTGTCTTCAGCCGCCGGCTCAAACAAAAAGGCTTTTCGGTCATCGCCGAGCTTTCGGAAACCAAGATCCCCTACGTTAGCAACGTGATCGTCGGCACGCGCGCGTTATTCCAGCAACAACCGGAGCTGGCCGAAAGTATCCTAAAGGCATTGCTAGAGAGTTTGGCGTTTATCCTCGCGCCGCCGAACAAGGCCGCCGTCGTGAACACGATCATGAAGCGGCTAAAAATTACCGACAGTTCAGTAGCGGAGCAGGGATATCGAGACCTGGTGCAAATCAGCGATCCAAAGCCTTATGTGTCTCTCGACGGGCTACGCAACATCCAACGTCTGATCAAAATACAAAACCCGATCGTCGGCAACGTCAAAGTCGAAGATTTGATCGATAACCGGCCATTGAAAAAATTGGAGGACAGTGGCTTCATCCAAAAGACTTTTAGCGCCTACGGAATGAAGTAGCTGCTGTTGATAGTGAAGGATTCGAGGCGAAATATTGTGCATGGTCGTACTTAGTTAGTATTTCTCGATACCGGAGAAAAGGATCCCAATCATTTGCCTAAATACAATCCTCGACTGCAGAAGACAATTTTTGACGTGATCGATAACCAAATTAAAGGGAACGATCCTCCGGAAACGCGCGAGACGTTTAATCGGCTTGTGCGCGAAGGGCACTCGAAGACCGAGACGAGAAAGTTAATCGGGTGTGCTATCGCCGTGGAGCTCTATGATATCATGAAACACCAGAAGCCTTTTGACCGAGAACGGTTCGTCGGCAATCTCACAAGACTACCCGAACTTCCGTTCGATGATGAGGAGGAGTGAGAAGCGACGAGTTAGCTACTTGCCCATGAGCTTATTCATGCGGGCGACGAGATCCGTCGATTGCGCCACGAATTCTTTTGCCAAGTCTTCGGGTTCTTGGCGCGTCGTTGGATTGATCTCAAAGGCGGTCTTAAATACGTCGAACGGTTTCAACCGCGATCACACTTCGCTTTCGAGAATGTCCAATCCGTCCAGACGATCGATCAAATAAAGCAAACCATTGTCGGCGCGGAAGATATCGTTGCTCTTGACGGTCTTTTGTCCGCGGCCGGGAGCCGGCACATAGCTACCGATCTCGGTCGGGATATAGGGATTGCTGATGTCTATGACGCGCAGGCCGCCGCTGAACCAGGTGACGAACATTTTGTTGTCATAAACTTGTTCGGCGGGTTGGTGCGCGCCGTATTGATGGCCCGGTTCGATTCTGTGAGCTTCCGCTGTGTTGAATGTCGAGATCGGCACCGGACGGGTTTCTTCCGTGATATCGACCATCCACATAAATGCATACGGCATCGGCGCGCGCTTGCCCGCTTCTTCGTCGGTTACGACCATGACATCGCGGTTCATGAGCTTCCACGGGATCGGCAAGGTCGTGTGGATAGGCGAGGGGTAGGGGGGCGACCAGTTGAGGCCGCTGATGAATTTCGGACGGCTCATGTCGTCGATATCCAGGATCACGAAACCGCCGTGCCAGTAGCTCGTGTAGAGCCGGTCGCCGCGCCGGATTGGGTGGTGGCACTGATGCGCGGTGCCTTCCCACGACGGTGTCTCGCCGCCGCCGATCCACTGACCGGGCATCCACCATCTTCCGACTTCTTCCGGATGCGTGGGATCCTTGAGATCCAGGATCATCGGGATGCGCCCGACGTATCCTTCCATGTGCACCGAGATATAGGCGTAGCGGCCATCGAAGGTAAAACGGTGAACGCCTCCGTCGGTTTCGAAGAACGCGATCTCTTTGGGCCTTTCCCGGTTGGAAATGTCGTAGACTTTGAGTCCGGTAGGCTGCTTCTCTTTGCTCCGGTATCTTTCCAGATTCACGAGCATAATGTCGCCGCTGACGCGCACCTTGTGTGAATGCACCCCCTGGGGAACTTCAATCTCCGCGATAACTTTCGGGTGCTTCGGGTCTTTCACGTCAAGAATCGACGTGCCGTGCGGCGGATCCATGTGACCGACGAATGCATAGCCGTTCTCGACGACGACTTGCCCGCCCCCCGCTACGTCGGTTCGGCCGATCAGTTTTACATTTTTCCGAATACCGAACTGAGGAGCGTTTCCGTTCCCTTCACTCATGATTTTGTCTCCTGTTCTGCTGGATAGGCCTCTTCTATCAATCTGAAGGCAAAGCGGTCAACCTAGGTAGCAAGTCAGCAAGAGCTCGTTATTTTCCATTGCGTTTAATGTAGTCCCGCGAACATCTCATTGTTCCGCACAGCGACGTGTGCCTAATTCGACAACAGGTTGTGGTTTGTTGGGAAAGATCTCTCACTTTGTTCGAGATGACAAATCTCTTAATTTGGGAGCAAGGAATCTTTTTCCATGGGTGAGACTCATGGCGGGTTCAAAACCACTACCGAAAACCGCCGTGGCTTTACCGAAAAAATTAATTGTTATAGGCTGCGAGCGATTGAAAACTATTGAGAGCGAAGTGCCATGGCAAAAAAGAAATTAGCGGTCGCCCAGAACGAATCGGCAGTCCCAGCGCGTGGCTATCCCGATCTGCACGATCACTTGAGGCAGCTTGAACGCGAAGGTTTGTTGATCCGCGTCAAGGAGCCGGTGGATAAAGACCAGGAAATGCATCCGTTAGTGCGCTGGCAGTTCCGCGGCGGCATCAAAGAGAAAGACCGCAAGGCGTTTTTGTTCGAGCAGCCAGTGGACGCCAAGGGCAAGCGGTACGATATTCCAGTTGCCATCGGAATATTGGCGGCGAACCGGCGCATCTACGGCATCGGTCTCGGCACCGATCCGACAAAAGTAAATCAGCTCTGGGCGCACGCGAAAGCCAATCCGGTGCCGCCGGTGGAGATTCCCTCGGAAGTCGCGCCCGTGCATGAAATTGTCACGGTCGGTGAAGAATTGGAAAAAGCCGGCCAAGGGCTGGATAGTATTCCGGTGCCGATTTCCACGCCGGGTTGGGACAACGCGCCCTATATCAGCGCAGCGCACTATATTACCAAAGATCCCGATAGCGGCATTCACAATATCGGGACCTACCGCGCCATGATCAAGGCGCGCGGCCGGGTCGGCTGCAATCCATCGCTCGAATTGGGGCAAGGCATCTACGTGCATTGGGAAAAGTACCGCGCGCGCAAGGAGAAGATGCCCGCGGCGCTTTGCATCGGGGGAGTGCCGGCGATTTCCTACGTCGCGGCACAGAAGCTTGCCTACGATGTCGATGAGTTTGCCGTCGCCGGCGGGCTGGTGAAAGCGCCGATTCGCATCGCGCAGGCGAAGACAGTGCCATTGATGGTTCCCGCCGACGCCGAAATCATCATCGAAGGTTTCGTTTCGACAGAATACCTCGAACCCGAAGCGCCCTTCGGCGAATCCCACGGCCACGTCAATCCGAAGGAATACAACCCCTACATGGAAGTCACCGCGATCACGCGGCGCAAAAAAGCGATTCTTTGCTCAATCATCAGCCAGGTGACGCCGTCGGAGTCGAGCGTGATCAAGAAAATGGCCTATGAGCCGCTTTATCTCGACCATTTGAAAAATACTCTCGGTATCAACTGCGTTACCCGCGTGATGTTGCATGAGCCGCTGACGGCGACGCAAAAGCTGACCGTGATTCAAATGCGCCAGCCCAGCCAAGCCGAAGTTTGGCGTGCCTTGATGGCGGCGGTTACCTTCCGTCCGGCGATGTCGAAGATCGTCATCGCCGTCGATGAAGATATCGATCCGGAAAATC
>JBEVIO010000024.1:0-4206 GCA_040510635.1 Binatia bacterium
CATAAGCATTTTTTCCCGCTCAGGATTGCGCTGATTACGCCATTTCGTCATGTACTGCGCGGCCGCGAGAACATCCGGCTGGAACAGTGAGGTCCAACTTTCTCGTTCTTGCGCCACGGACTTATCACGCATAAATAATTCGCTTCAAATTTTCGGTTGGCTTAGCCCCCACCTAAAAAATGGCAAGTGTCGTGCCGAAACGAGTCGATACTGCGCGATTCTAAGCCGAACATAACAAAGCTGAAATTCAACAGATCGAAACGTAGACTAAAGAATGTGGCAAAAATGCGACCCAGGTGAGGCAACTTTGTAAGGACTGGCAGAACTGCGTGCGGATAACAGCCGAGGAAATAATTCGTAGAATGGCATCCGACTTGCGACGTACAATTGGTTATGAGCCGTAAGCGCTCGCGCTGATATTACGCGATTCGGGGGTGATTCATTTGAAACGTAGGATGTTGCTGAATCTGATTTTGGGCCTCTGGCTGATGATCTCTCCTTTTGTCCTGGTTACGCTTAACCACACTATTCTCAAAACGCTGTGGGAAGATTTGTTGCTTGGCTTTGGGATAGCAGCGTTTTCTCTCTGTCGGCTTCTTTCTCGCAAGGAAGATGAGATCGCGCTCTCCGACTGGTTTGTTACCGCGCTCGGGTTTATCACGCTAATCAATCCTTTTTTGTACAGTTATTTCAAATTGAAAGCCGCAGCATGGAATAATCTCAGCGTCGGCGCCCTCGTGCTGCTTTTGGCCCTATATCAAGACTGGTGCGATACCGACGCACGCGACAATGCGCAGCATGAAAGCAGAACTTAGAATCGCGCAACACGCGCGAGACCTTGACGACTCTTTGCCGCCCATCTGAAGCGCCTCAGCGATCACGCCTATCCCTCATCTTTAATTCTTTATCCTTCTGAGATTGACAATCTCCGCGGCGGATCGCTATGCTGCGCTCGTTTGATTTCACAGCTGTAAATTTTTTTCACGTGCAGAATTCCACCCCGAGAACCAACGAAGATGCTCCGGGCGTCCTACGCCGCGAGCTCAATCTCCCCGCGCTGATCGCCCTCACCTTTTTCTGCGTCGCCGGCGGCGCCTACGGCTTGGAAGACGCAGTCGGTGCCGGCGGTCCCGCCTTGGTTCTTTTAGGAATCCTAATTCTTCCTTGGCTCTGGAGCTTTCCCGTCGCGCTCATGACCGCGGAGTTATCCACCGCCATGCCCGAAGACGGCGGCTACGTGGTCTGGGTGCAGCGCGCCTTCGGCCGCTTCTGGGGATTTCAAGAAGGCTGGTTAAGCTGGCTCTGCAGTTTTGCCGACAACGCGCTTTATCCGGTGATGTTTCTCGATTATCTCGTCTACTTGCGCGGCGACATGGCGCCGCTGGAGCGATGGCTGATCGGCGCGGCACTGATCGCGGCGATAACTTGGTTAAACGTGCGCGGCATTCGCTTGGTCGGCTTGTGCTCGATTATTTTTACTTTCATCGTCCTCGCGCCTTTCGCCGCGCTGATTGCTTTCGGCGCGCCGCAAGTCGAAGTCAGCCGCTGGTTCGAACGGATCGGCGAGATCAACTGGGCGTTGCTTTTGAGCACCTTGCTTTGGAATACTTCGGGTTGGGACAACGCCGGTTGCTGCGCCGCCGAGGTAGTCAACCCGGCAAAAAATTATCCGAAAGCCATGATCGTAACGGTAGTTTTGGTGACCGCCGTTTATTTTTTACCTGTGGCTGTGAGCGTCGGCGTCGCTGCCGATTGGTCCGCGTGGAAAGAAGGTTATTTTCCCGAAGTAGCCGCGCGCATCGGCGGTTCCTGGTTGGGAGCCGGACTCACGCTCGCGGGATTGGTGAGCGCGGCAGGAATGTTTAACGCGCTTTTATGCACCTCCGCGCGCGTGCCCTACGCAATGGCCGAGCGCGGCATGTTGCCGCAGCCGTTACGCCGCCTGCATGCGCGTCATGGCACACCTTGGCCGGCCATCGCGGTCAATAGCGCCGGCGTCGCGTTATTAATCCCGTTTTCTTTCCAAGACCTCATCGAGCTCGACATGTTTCTCTACGCCGCCGCCTTGATCCTCGAATTTGCCGCGCTGGTATGGCTGCGGATAAGGCAGCCCGATCTAGCTCGTCCTTTCCGAGTGCCCTTCGGTCTCGCCGGTGTCATCGCCCTGAGTCTTCCGCCCGTTGTGCTTTGTCTCGTCAGCATCGCGCTTTCGAATCAGGCCACCCGCTATGTCGGTCTCATTGGACTCGTGATCGGTCTTCTCGTCTACCGCGCGCAGATAAAAATCGGCCCGGTAGTTATGTCGAAGTCGCGCCGAGGGAATTAGCCGCAGCTCCGCCGGTGACCTCGCCAAACCGTGAAGCCGATTGACCGCGACTATCGCGCGATAAACGCGCTTCGGTGATGGTCTGCAATGGGCTTACGACAGTTAATGAATAGACCCGGCGCGCTAACTTTCAGGCAAACTTCGTGGCCGCGCCGCAATTAGGACAGGCGCGCCATTCGACATTAATGGCATAGCCGCACTTGGAGCAATGATGCGGCGGAATGATCCGCGGCGGCGGCTCCTTGAGCCTCGGCCCATCGGCCCAATACACGCCGGTGAATAGGCTGGTTTTGCAAGTCGTCGATTGCATCGTTCCCGAACGGTCCGTGTAAGTCACGTCGTAGTGGCGCTCATTTTTCTCAAAAAACCAGCCGCGCGCAAAAGGATTCCATCTGATCGAACCGATCCGACCGCCTTTCGCCTCGACTTCATCCTTGATCCGGTTCTTGTCGACGAAGTGCATGACGACCCGAAAGGCCAATCCGGCCGCGATCGCGAACAGCAAAAATGAAAAATTCATGGCGCTATTGTGCGATGACCCGCGCCGGCTGGCAAGAGAGAATTACGGCTTGTAGATGCGGCTGATAAAACCTTCTTTTTCCAGTTCCAAAACTAGGCCGTCGTCGACGATGTCGTCGACCTTCAAAGTGCTGCCCGGTTTGCGCGCTACGGCCTCTTTCACCTGCGCATCCATGCCGTCGCGATTGACCAGCGGCACTTGCTCGAATAGCTTGCTGCTCGACTGGTAAGCGCTTTCCAAGTACGCCTCGTTGTTCTGGCGCGAGTATTTGGCAAAAATCTTCTTGCTCTCTTCCTTGTGGGTTTTGTAGAAGTGTGTCCCTTCGATCAGCGCCATCAGCAGCCGCTTCATCGCGTCGCGGCTGCTTTTCAGATAACTCTTCGAAGTCGTCGGGCAAACGTAAGGGAAGGCGAATCCTTTGGGGAAATCCGCCGTGCTGACCAGAACCCGATGCGGCATTCCTTGCGCGAGATGGATCGTTCCCGGCGGTGAAGGAAACGCCGCGATGCGCCCGGTGCGAAAGGCCACCGCCCTTTCCGTCGAACCGCCGACTTGAAGGATGGCGACATCTTTGTCCGGTTCGAGTTTCAGTTCTTTCAATAATACGCGCGCCGCCACGTCGGAGGAACTGCCGACCCGGCTGATACCGATGCTCTTGCCTTTGAGTTGTTGCGCCGAACGGATCGACTCGTGCACGATCAATTCGTAGGGCAGCGTGTTGATAAAACAGCCTGCCACAATGACGTTGGCTCCGCCCACCGCCGCATTGGCCGTCGCCCCGCCGGAGATATTTCCGACCGCGACAGAACCGGCCACCACCGCTGCAACAGTCGTCGTCGAAGAAGGAATATAAATCAGCTCGACGTCGAGACCGTATTTTTTATAAAGCTGCTTCTCTTTGGCGATATACCAATTGGCATTGGGCGAATCGACGGAGCTGAAAGCAATAGTTTGTTGTTGTCCATACGCCGTGTGCGAAGAGAGAACCGCAATCAGGCCAGCGGAAAGAATGACTGCCAATCGCCGCGCGATAAAAACCATACTCATCCTCAATGGGTCGGCTCGCGGCGAGATTTCATTCTAAGTGAAGTCTAAGAAATGTTAGGCAGGCCGATTAGTTTGTTCTTCGATGCTCCGCACTGTCGCCGGTCAACGTCCCTACTTCTTCAACATCTGCTCGTAGCCGAGCTTTTCCAACATCTCGAGTCCCGAAGAGCCTTTGCGGATACCGTCGGCCATTTCCTGTTCTTTCTGATAGATCGCTTCCGCGGCCGCGAGGACTTCCAGCTCTTTGTCCTTGGCGATAATCACCACGCCGCTGCCGTCGGCGATGACGAGGTCTCCCGGATGGCATTGCACG
>JBEVIO010000025.1:0-6251 GCA_040510635.1 Binatia bacterium
GAATGGAATATCAGGATCTGCGAGACTGGATCCAAATCGCCGATGAGATGGGCGAGCTCAAGACCTTAAAGGGCTGCGACTGGAACCTGGAGATCGGTGCGATCACCGAGATCGTTGCCCATAAAGAAGACGGCCCGGCCGTGTTATTCGAAGATATCAAGGGCTACCCCAAAGGCTATCGCGTACTATCCAACTCGCTTTCATCGCGCAAGCGCTTGGCTCTTACGCTGGGGCTTCCTGCGGGCGAAACCAAAATGGATTTCGTCAAGATTTGGAAAGACAATTATAAGAGTATCAAACCGGTACCCGCAAAATTCGTCAAGAAAAGTGGACTCTTCGACAACGTGTATAAAGACGGCGACATCGACATGTTTAAGTTCCCGACGCCGCTCTGGCATGACAAAGACGGAGGCCGCTATATCGGTACGGGCAGTGTCGACATTACGCGCGACCCCGACGAAGGTTGGGTTAATTACGGCACCTACCGGGTTATGATCCATGACAAAAACAAGCTTGGATTTTACATTTCACCTGGCAAGCACGGCCGCATCCAACGGGAAAAGTACGCTGCCAGCGGCAAGCCTTTCAAAATCGCGATGTCATTCGGCCACGATCCCTTAACTTTTTTGGCTGGCAGCATAGAAGTGCCTTATGGTGTCCCGGAGTATGAATTCATCGGCGGGTTGCGCGGCGAACCGTTCGAGATGATCGAAGGCGAGTATTCCGGTTTGCCGATTCCGGCGAACGCGGAGATCGTCATCGAAGGCGACGTGCATTTCGATAACCCGAAAGTCGAAGGTCCGTTCGGCGAGTGGACGGGCTATTATGCCAGCGCGGAGCGCGCCGAGCCGTGGGTCGAAGTCAAGCGCCTCTACCACCGCAACGATCCGATTATCCTCGGCTCACCTCCGGGCCGACCGCCGGCAGAGCTTGGCTGGTATCGATCCTATCTGCGTTCCGCTTTGATTTGGGATGAGATGGAAAAGGCCGGTGTGCCAGACGTTAAAGGTGTCTGGCTCACGGTGTCCGGCGGCAGCCGTTTGATGATGTGTGTCTCGATCAAACAGCGCTATCCGGGCCACGCCAAACAAGCGGCGATCATCGCTTCGCAGTGTCATGCCGGCGCCTATCTCGGGCGCTTCGTGGTGGTTGTCGACGACGATATCGATCCGTCCAATACGGACGATATGATTTGGGCCATGTCGAGCCGCTGTGAACCGGAGCAGGACATCGATATCTTGCGCCGGTGCTGGAGCGGACCGCTTGATCCGGTCATCCATCCGACGAAGAAGGGTTTCAATTCGCGCGCAATCATCGACGCGACTCGGCCCTACGAATGGATGAAGGACTTTCCACCCGTGGCCGAATCGAGCAAAGAAGTGCTCGATGCTACCGCTAAGAAATGGGGCGCGGAATTGTTCGGCACGAACGGCAAGAAGTAATAGCGACGTAACACTTTATTTGATCCTACGAAGGCAAGTCGATCACGATCGTGGTCGGCTTGCCTTTTTTTATGACTTCGAGTTTGATTCGCGCCGGCGATTTCAGGTCTTGGATCAAAGCTTCGAGATCGTTAGCCGAGGTCACGCTCTGCTCGTTGGCTTTGGTGATGATGTCGCCGCGCTGGATGCCTGCTTGCATCGCCATGCCTCCCAATATTACATCGGCGACGACCACGCCTTTTTGTTGGCCAGTTTCGAGAAGATTCGCCAGTTCCGGTGTCAGGTCCTGTACTTGGATGCCCAAGCGCGCCTGCGTCTGCTCGGCGCGGTCCGGTTGGATCGGCATTGCCTTGGCTTTGGCAAGCACCTGAGCTGAAACAAAAATCGGTGCTTTCACGCGTAGCGCGATGGCGATGGCGTCGCTCGGTCGGCTGTCGATCTGCAGTTCTTTCCCCTTGGACTCCACCGAAAGGAACGCGATGTAAGTATCATTGCGCAGTTCGCCGATCACAACCCGCCTCAGTTTCGCGTCCAGTTCGTGGAGAATATTGCCGATCAGATCGTGCGTGAGTGGGCGGGGAATTTTTACATTTTCAAGAGCGATGGCGATCGCCCGCGCTTCGGGGCCGGCGATCCAGATCGGCAACAGTTTCTTGTCGGTTACGGTTTCAAGAACAACCACGGGCGCCTGCGAATTGGGATCGACTACGAGAGTTTTGACTTTCGTTTCGACCAAGGAAGAATTTTGCGCGGCGTGGAGGCACTGCGCAGTCATGAGAGTTAGAAGGACAAGCAAATACCAAGCTTTTGTTTTCATCCGACCTCCCTGCTCACTTGTCTAGGCTGAGTCGAGTCATCGAGAGAATTATCCAGCACCGGCAAGTCATGTCAATGGATCGACTTATCTTGACCGGCGCCGACGAGCTAAGTATGGTCGACGGAGAGTGAGGTTGCCTGGTGAAGATCCAAATTCTTTCCGATGAGATGGCCAGCCGGATCGCCGCCGGTGAAGTGGTCGAACGGCCGGCTTCGGCGGTCAAGGAGCTGATCGAAAACTCGCTCGACGCGAGCGCAACGGAAATCTTTATCTCAATCGAAAAGAGCGGCACTTCGTTGATTCGGGTGTCGGATAATGGCGAAGGCATGGCGCCCGAAGATCTGAATCTTGCCGTGGAGCGGCACGCGACGAGCAAGCTAAAAGTAGACGAAGATCTGTTTCGGATCGCGACCTTGGGATTTCGCGGCGAAGCTCTGCCGAGCATCGGCTCGGTGTCCAAGTTGCAAGTCGTTTCCCGTTCGCTGAACACACCGACTGCTCAGAAGCTGTGCGTCGAGGGTGGAAAGAAAGGCGAGATGCTTCCGACAGCGGCTGCGGTCGGGACTTCAATCGAGATCAAAGAGATTTTTTTTAACACCCCGGCGCGCCGGAAGTTTCTCAAAGCGCCGGCGACGGAACTGAGCCATATCTGCGACGCGGTCAACCGTATGGCCTTGGCGTATCCGGGCGTACATTTTCGTCTCGAGCACGATGGCCGCACGGTTGCCGATTATGTATCAGTCAACGACGGCCAAGACCGCTTGTATCAGGTTTTTGGCCGGGAGATTGCCGAGGGTTTAGCGGCGTTTGATTGGCGGCAAGGGGAGCTTGCAGCGCATGGATTTCTGAGCTCCGTCCCCCTCTCCTTTCCCAACGCCCGTTATCTCTACACTTTTGTCAATCGGCGCTACGTGCGCGACAAAGTGCTTACTCATGCGGTGCTCCAGGGTTATGAGACTTTGCTAATGAAGGGGCAGTATCCAGCGGTGGTGTTGTTTCTCCAGGTGCCCTTCGGTGAAGTCGACGTCAACGTTCATCCGGCGAAATTTGAGGTTCGTTTTCGCCGCCAGTCCGATGTTCACGAAGCGGTTGCACGGGCGATCCGCCAGGCGCTCAGGCAAGAGGCGAAAGAGCCGGGACTGCGCAGTGGAGCGATCTCATCCAGTTCGTTTTCCGGGGTGCGCGAAGTGGCGTTACCCTACGGCTTGAGTGCGAGAACGGCGCCAGACAATCCGGCGCCAACTTACGGCAACGTTTTTACGCTACCACCGCGGGACGCGGCTCAAGAGGGATTTTATTCTTCGATGCGCGTGCTCGGGCAAATTCTCGGTTGCTATCTGGTCTGCGCCTCCTCGCAAGGGTTAGCGCTGATCGATCAGCATGCCGCGCACGAAAGGGTCGCCTTCGAGAAGCTGCGCCGGCAGATGGATGCTGGAAAAGTTGCCATGCAAAACCTCTTGATCCCGCAGACGGTTCGGCTCAGTGCCGGCGAAATGATGCTGTTGGAGCAAAAACTCGATGTTCTCCGGCGCTTCGGTTTCGATCTGGAACCATTTGGCCCGGACGCCTATGCGATTCATAGCGTCCCCGCTTTGTTACCCGAGGGCGATTACAGTCAGGTGGTGCGTCAAATGGTCGCCGATCTTGCCGAAGTCGATACCTCGAGCAAACTGCGCGAGCATCTCGAAGACCGTCTCGCGACGATCGCTTGTCACAGCGTGATCCGCGCCAATCGCATGCTCGAAATGGACGAGATGCGGGCTCTGCTCAGGGATTTGGATCAAATCGATTTCGCCACGCAGTGCCCGCACGGCCGACCGGTGCTGATCGAGATCAGCCGCGACGAACTGGAGCGAATGTTCAAGCGCGCGGTTTAGTTTCTAGCTACGTGAAGTCGCTGCATACAGGGTTTTCGAGTTCCTATTAACCTTTGAAAAAAGATTTTCTCCACAAGATTCGATGAAGCCCAAGCTGGTGATCGTGCTCGGACCGACGGCTGTGGGCAAATCCGAGGTTGCCTTACAGCTGGCGCAGAGCATCAACAGCGAGATCGTCAATGCCGATTCGCAGCAAGTATATCGTCACATGGATATCGGCACTGGCAAGCCGTCGATGGACGATCAACAGCGTGTGCGCCATCACTTGATCGATATCGTGGATCCCGATGAAGAATTTAACGCCGCATTTTATCGACAGCTTGCAACCGCGGCGATCGATGACATTCAAAAGCGCGGCAAAAACGCGCTGATCTGCGGTGGCACTGGGCTTTATCTCAAAGCATTGACCCACGGTCTTTTTACGGGCCCCGGTCAGGATCCGGAGCTGCGCCGAGGCTTGGAGCAAGAGATCAATGAAAACGGCTTGACGGCGATGTATCAGCGTTTGGTCGAGATCGATGCCAGCGTCTTGGCGTCGATCCATCCGAACGACCGCCAGCGCATCATTCGCGCCTTGGAGGTCTATCACAGCACCGGCAAGCCGATCAGCGTATGGCAGAAGGAGCATGCATTTCAAGAAGCACCCTTCGAAGTGTTGAAGATCGGCTTAATGCGCGGGCGCGCCGAACTTTACGATTTGATCAATCGGCGCAGCGAGCAAATGCTGGAATCGGGATTGCTGGATGAAGTCCGTGGCTTGATCTCGCGCGGTTATAGCATGGAGCTAAAACCGTTGCGCAGCGTCGGCTACCGTCAAATCGGCGAAGTGTTGCAAGGCGGGAAAACCGTCGTCGAAGCCCTCGATGAGATGAAACAGGAAACGCGACGTCTCGCCAAGCGCCAGCTTACCTGGTATCGCGCCGACACGGACATTCATTGGTATCATCCGGAAGAACAACAAGATGAGATTCTCGGCGCAGCGCGACAGTTTTTAGACCGTCCGCTTTGACGGGAGGATAATGGAGTTTCTAAAAAGTAGTCGTTCGCGCCGTCATACTCGTGATGCTTTGGTCGGCGCTGTTCGCTGATTTTTCACCGCGGGCTTGCGGCGCAGATTCGACATTCAACTGGAAAGCATCGAAAGCGGATGCGTATCGCTCCTAAGTATTACACAGGGCGATACGACTAATCCGCCGGCCAATGAGATTCGCGGGGCGGAGTTTCTCAAGGAAATTTTCGAAACCAAGACCCGAAACTCTCCTAGCAGCAGGGAAGCGGGTTCTCGATTAGATTGTAGACATGATCGAAGCTGACTTCGTTGATCCGCGCCAGGATTTTGAAAGTACGCGGCGGTTCGTTCTTGAGAAATACCATGATCGCGGTTTCCACCGGCGGGCAGCCGGCCTTCACGCAGGGAACTTCTTTGACCACGATCGGTGCGTCGGCCGGGAAGGTCAAGATCGTTTGCACCCAGTAGCGGATTTGATCGAGGGTAAAATTGGAAACGTCTTGCTTGCGGCCGAAAGGGTCGACTTCCTCCGAAGAGGAGGCGCCGTTTCCGGTCGTGATGCAGTTGAGAAAACCTTGAGTGATTTTCTCCTTGTCCAGATTGCGGCCGATGAACACGAGACGGTTGAGGCGTTCCTCTTCGTCGGCCCACGCGCGGCCTGGACGACCTTCGAACAGCATGTGCACGCCTTGAAAGACAAACTGATCGGGGTCTTTGCGCAGGTTTAAAATTCCCTTCATGCGCATGATCCGCTCGCCGAATTCGGCGAGCAGCTCACGAAACCAATGGCTCAGCTTTAAACCGTCTAGATCTCCGGCCGTGGAGATTGCCACCGTTTCGATATCTTCGGTATGCTTGTGATTGTGATCGTGTTTCTCCGCTCTGACTTCGATATCGAGACTGCGTAGATCCAGGACCGTGCCGATGTCGACGTCGGAATTGCGCGTCTGGCAAACGCGCGCGGCGCCGTTCAAGTTGCGCAACTTAAATTCCAGCTCGGGCAGGTCTTCTGGATTGATCAGATCGGTTTTGTTGAGCAAGACCATGTCGGCGAAAGCGATTTGCTCTTTCGCCTCCGGCGAGTTGCCCAGTTGTTGAAAGATATG
>JBEVIO010000026.1:0-5300 GCA_040510635.1 Binatia bacterium
AGTCAGCTGACGGATAACGCACGAATAATGCGCTCCGGTGATTCTCCGATCCTTTGGCCAGCATTTCGTGAGCCGTGGCATTCTTTTGTTCCTTAGATAGTCGTGATAATGAAGCCCCGTGGACACAAATAACCCCGGCGTTTTACGCCGCTCTTTGAATGATTTTCTGCGCATCGACATGGATGCCGCAGCGTTGGCCCGACTCGAGTGGCGCGACTTCGGCAATGGACTGTCAATGTCGCGTCTGGCGCGCGCAGGGCAGCGTGAGATGGTGCTTTACCAGATCGCGGCCGATGCTTCGCCGGATGCATTCGTGCAGCATGAGCATATCGGCGGTGAGTTCTACTTGGTGCTGAAAGGCAAGATCGTCGACGAGACGGGCGAGTACGAAAAAGGCGATATGGTTTTTTTGGATCCTCAATCGGTGCATACGCCGCGGGCGTTGGGCGAGACGGTGGTTTTAGTACTGTGGCCGCGGGGTGTGCGCCTTGTTGATTGAGTGAATTTTATTTTCTGCGTCATCCAGGAGGCAAGAATGAAAACTCTCGGATTCATCGGCACGGGCGGCATGGGCAGCGCCATGGCGGCTAATTTAATTAAAGCAGGAAACAAACTGGTCGTTAATGATTTGCGCCGTGAGCAGGCCAAAGGCCTCGAAAGTCAGGGCGCGGTTTTTAAAGAATCGCCCAAGGCGGTGGCCGAGTCCTGCGAGATGGTGCTCTCCATGCTGCCGTATAACGAAGCGGTGCGCGCTGTCGGCCTCGGCGCCGGCGGTTTGCACGAGGCGGCGAGCGGCGCCAGACTTTGGATCGATTTCAGCAGCATCGATAAAAAAACCATCGTCGGCGTCAATCACGAGCTTGCAAAAAACGGCTGGACTGTCGTCGACGGCTCGGCGGGCGGCGTCGAGGAAGCGGCAGCAGCCGGGACTTTGTCCCTTTGGCTCTCGGGTTCGAAGTCAGTCTTCGAAGAGCATCAGGCGGTGTTCAAAGCGATGGGCAACAAGGTGCTCTACGTCGGTGAGCTGGGCAACGCCAAGCTGGTGAAAAATGCCATGGCGATGTTCGCCGCGGTGACCCATTTAACCTTGGCGGAGATTTGCTCATGGCTAAAAAAAGGCGGGCTAACCGAGGAAACCTTTCGCACGATCTTGAAAAACTCGCCGCAGGATTCCGTCGCCATCGACCGGATCATGGAGATCGTCGTGAGCCGCAAGTATAAGCCGCGCAAGTCGTGGATGCCGAAAGACGTTGGCTTCGGTCTCGATATGGCGCGCGAGATGGAAGTGCCGATGCCTTTCGTCGCGTTGGCGTATCAAATGTTTTCGATCGCCCAAGCGACCGGCATGGATGGCTACGAAGCGACCGGTATTGCGTGCAACGTTTACGACGTCATCACCGGACAAAAGAAGGGCGTCTGACAGATGGCCGGACTGCCATCGGAACGCATTTCCCGGTTTCTCACTTATCTTTTGCGTCATCGGCCCACGGAATATCCCTTGGTGTTCGATGAGCGCGGCTTCGTCGAGTGGGGTGATATCGTCAAAATCGTCCAAGAGCGCTTCTACGACGTTACCGAAGAGCAAATTCGCGCGGTTGTCACCGACTCCGAAAAGAAGCGTTTTGGGCTGCAAGAAGGCAAGGTGCGCGCGACCTACGGCCATTCGTTCGCGGTGGATCTCACTGATGAAGCGGTCGAACCTCCGTTCGAGCTTTACTATGGCGCAGCGCGCGATCTGGCGGAATCGATGCTCCGGAGCGGTCTCAAGCCGCGCGACCGCCAATATGTGCACTTGAGTGTGTCAGCCGAAGAGGCAGAGTCGGTGGCTCGGCGCCACGATCCAGCGCCGGCGATCATCGTCGTTGACGCTCAAGGCGCGCATGGCGATGGCGTTCGTTTCTACAAGTCGGGGCCACTGTTCCTTGCGGAAAACGTGCCGGCAAAGTTTCTGTCGCTACGGTAGCGTTAGACGATAGCTCCTCGTCGCCTCATCTTCCACGGTGCGATGATTGGAGCTGCTGGAGGAGAAGCCATTGGGGCTCTAAGCTGAGGTCATTGGGTTCGCAGGAATGATTCAACACCGGTTATTGTTGTCTATTGCTCTTGTTTGCACGCCATAGGTCATTACGTTAAAGTACCTTCGATAGTGGCAATTATTCCCCTGATATTTCGCTAGGTCTCCTTGTCCGGCAGCGCTTCGGACGCCGGCGCGGACTAGAATAATTAAGAGCCGAGATGCGCAGTCACCTTAGGGAGCTTTTAACCCGAGCTATCGAGAAAATCGCAAGAGGAGGGGAGCTGAATTCAGCGGAGCTTCCCCCGTTGCTTCTCGAGCCGCCGAAGCAGCGCGAGTTCGGCGATCTGTCGAGCAACGTTGCCATGCTCTGGGCGAAGAGCGCGAAAAAGCCGCCGCGGGTGATTGCTGAGATGATTCTCAAGAACATTGAGGATCCCGACGGCATTCTCGCGCGTATGGAAATTGCCGGGCCAGGCTTTTTAAATTTCACCTTCGCGGCGGAATTTTATTACGCGCAATTGCGCGCGCTTGCCGCTGGAGAAGTAGGACAATTCGATCTCGGCCACGGCGAGCCTGTGCAAGTCGAGTTCGCCAGCGTCAATCCCACCGGCCCGCTCCACGTCGGTCACGGCCGCGTCGCGGTGATCGGCGACGTGCTGGCGCGCCTGCACCAAGCCACCGGCTTTGATGTTGAGCGCGAATATTACGTCAACGACGCCGGCAGTCAGATGGATAATCTCGGCCTCTCCATCTTGGCGCGCTATCGCGAGTCGTTCGGGGAAAAAGTCGATTTTCCCGAAGGCGGTTATCCGGGCGATTACGTCGCGGAGATCGCCGCTGAAATTAAGCAAAAGCACAGCGACAAATTCCTGCACGAACCAAAAGAAGCGGCCGTGAGGTTTTTTCGCGAGCATGGCGGCGATTCTTTACTCAACACCATTCGCGCGCAGTTGCGAGATTTTGGCATCGAGTTCGATTCCTTCTTCAGTGAAAAGGCGATGCGTGAGCGTGGCGAAGTCGAGCGCGCGATGGACGAATTGCGCGCTCGTGGCTTGCTCTATTCGCAGGACGGCGCCGAATGGTATAGATCGACCCAGTTCGGCGACGACAAAGACCGCGCGGTCGTTAAAAGCGACGGCGAGCTTACCTACTTCGCCGCCGACATCGCTTACCATCGGAATAAGTTCGAGCGCCATTTTCGGAAACTGATCAACGTTTGGGGCGCGGATCACCATGGCTACGTGCCGCGCTTGAAAGCGGCGATGCGAGGGCTTGGTTACGACCCCAATGTTCTACAGATTGTTCTGGTGCAAATGGTTCAACTCACCCGCGGCGGAGAGCCCGTGCGCATGGGCAAGCGCACCGGCGAGTTCGTCGCCCTGGAAGAAGTCTTGGCGGAAGTGGGGCGGGACGCGGCGCGTTTTTTTTTCCTGATGCGCAAATCGGACAGCCATCTGGACTTCGACTTGGATCTTGCCAAAAAACAGTCGAGCGAGAATCCGGTTTTTTATGTCCAATACGCCCATGCCCGAGTCGCAAGCATTTTCGAGCAAGCGACGAAGAGCGGCGTACAGATAGGCGACCGTCGTGCCGCTCCGGTGCAGCGACTGGAACTCACCGAAGAGCTGGAGTTGATCCGTGCGATGATCCAGTTCAACGATGTGTTGGAAGAAAGCGTCCGCGAGCTCGAACCGCACCGGCTGGTTTTTTATCTGCTGGATCTGGCCGGCCAGTTCCATCGCTACTACAATCGCACGCGGGTTATTTCGGAGGACAGCGATTTAAGCCGGGCGCGCCTGTTGTTGATCGAAAACGTGCAGAAAACGGTTCGCCGGGGGCTGGACATCCTGGGTGTCGACGCGCCCATGAAAATGGCAGTTCGCCCGGAAACGGATAGTTGATTCGCCCAACGAAGCGCGAGGACAAACTCATGGCGGAAAATCGCAGAGGCAAGGAAAATCGCTTCTACTTCAGCCGAGGGCAGATGGTGTTACTCGGTGCGGCGTTTACATTGGCGACACTAGTCATTTTTTTTCTTGGGATTTTCGTCGGCAAGAGCATCGAAGAAAGAAAACTGCTGAAAAAGGAAGAGCCGCTGGTCAAGATCCCGGTCAAACCAGGGAGCGCGGAACCGAGCGCCGCGCCGGCGCCTCCGGCCCAACCTAGAGATGAGATCACCTTCAATGATTCTCTATCTGGAGTCGCCAATTCGTTGGCCGCGGCGGAAGAAAATTCGCGTGAGGCAAAGTCGGTCGAAAAAATCGTACAGCCGGAGCCGAAAGTAAAAACCGTGGTTGCCAAAACGGAAGCGCCGGCGCCGGCGATAAGAATGGCCGAGAAGAAAGTCGCAGTCGAAGACGTGCCGAAAAAACGGGGAACAACCTCTGCGGAATCGAAAGAGTCGAGTAAGACTTGGCGCGCCCAGGTGAATGCTTTTCCGGATGAGCGATCGGCTCAGCAAATAGTTGATCGGCTTAAGAATAAAGGCTACAACGCCTATGTTACGGAGGTCCAGAACGGGGGCAAAACATGGTTTCGCGTCAGCGTCGGCAAGTTCGGTTCGCGCGAAGACGCGGACAAGATGGTGGAGACACTGCGCACGAAGGAAAGTTATCCGAAGGCGTTTGCGGCAACCAAGTAAATCGGCGGTCATGGGCATGAACATTCGCGAAGCGATTGAAAAATTGGTGAATCGGATCGACCTTTCCGAAGCGGAAACGATCGACGTGATGAACCAAATCATGACCGGTGAAGCTTCGCCGTTGCAAGTCGCCGCTTTTCTCACCGCCCTGCGCATGAAAGGGGAAAGCGTCGGGGAAATCACCGGAGCCGCACGCGTCATGCGCGAAAAAGCGCACCGGGTGAATGTTGGCGCTAAGACGGTGCTCGATACCTGCGGCACCGGCGGCGACCAGAAAGGCACGTTCAATATCTCAACGACCACGGCGTTCGTGTTGGCTGGCGCCGGCGTCAACGTCGCCAAACACGGCAATCGCTCGGTGTCCAGTCAATCCGGCAGCGCCGATGTCTTGGGCGCTTTGGGCGTCAAGGTCGACGCGCCGAAAGAGCGGGTCGAGCAATGCATCGCCAAAATCGGTATCGGCTTTCTCTTCGCGCCGCTGCTCCATGAAGCGATGAAGTACGCCGTGCAGCCGCGCCGCGACATCGGCATCCGTACGATCTTCAATATTTTGGGTCCCCTGACCAACCCAGCCATGGCCACACATCAACTGATCGGCATCTACAGCGGCGAGATGGTGGGCATGATCGCGCAAGTGCTCAA
>JBEVIO010000027.1:0-3707 GCA_040510635.1 Binatia bacterium
TGAAATCACCCGCCCAGATGCGACTATACCCGGCGGTTCGTTATTAAAACGATACACGCTAGTGTTCTGGCCCGGAAGTTCGTTAAACAAGTTGTTCACGTTTATCCGTCATACCGGCGGACGCCGGTATCCAGATGCCTTTAAATTCCTGGATTCCGGGTCGCGCTAGCTGCGCCAGCTTGCCCGGAATGACCATCGAATTATATTGCGAATTTCTGAGTCAGGACGCTAGACACACTTCAGCTCTATTTTACTCGCTCTATCTCGTTTGACCTGCGTTGTTCCGCTTGGCGAGTCCTTCGTAGATTCTCGGTCGCGGTTAAATCTATGGTTTGTTCGTTTTGTTTGAGAACGACGCCATAAATTTCTTGCGCCGCTTGCTTGGAGACGAGACCGTCGATCACATCGTTCAGTACGAGCTGCGGATCCCGCTCCAGTGGATCGCCGTACCCGCCGCCGTTGGCAAGGCGCATGTAGAGCACGTCGTTAAGTTTGAATTCGAATTCTTTGTAGGCCAGCTGAGCCGGTTGTCCGCCAACGTCGCCGATCTCCTCGACGGGGCGCTTGTTTTTGATCATGTCGAGCACATGGGTGTTTTCCAGATGAATGACGACGCTGGAAGCGCCCGAGCTGCCGCCGAAAATGCCCTGGCCCGAGTTGCGCGCGCTGGAGACGCCGTAGGTGATGCCTTTGACTTTTCCTTCCGGCGCATCGTGTAGGATGTGGGCGGTTTCCGCGCCCGCGCCGCCGCGAAATTTTCCCGCGCCGGCGCCGTCGCGGGTATGGCGGCGGAAAAGGTAAAGGATCGGGAAATTCATCTCGAACCATTCGGCATTGGCGCAGCTCAAGTGGCCGCCCCAGGAATTGACGCCATCCAAATGGGAGCGAGCTCCGGTGCCGTCGAGAGCGCCGTGGCCGAGCGCGGAGACGACGTAGCGACCGTATTGATTGACGCCGGCATGGCGCACGTTGCGATGGCCGGCGCTGATCGCCATGACTTCCTTGTGCCACTTTTCGCTCTTGGCGAGAGCTTGCATGAGCACCGCACTCGCCAAATAGCGTACCATGGAGCCTGATGAAGTAGTGTTGAGCGAGACCGGTCCGGGATATTTTACGTTGATGATGCTTCCTTCGGGCGCGATCACTTCGATGGGTCTGAGCACGCCATGATTTTTCGGGATATCGTAAGCGAGACAAAAGAGCAGTACGCGGAAGCAGGCGCCGAACGTTGCGTGGTAGGGAAGGTTGATGCCGCGGTTCGCCTGTTCGTCGGTGCCCGTGAAGTCGAAGATCAAACGGTCGCCTTGCTTCGTGAGCTGGATGCAGATCTTCCAGTCCTTGTCGCCTTGGATGACGTTGCTTTCGCTCCACGAGCCGTCGGGGATTTCCGCAATGCGTTTGCGCAAGACCGACTCGGAGTAGCGAATCATGTCGCCGGCGACGCCATCGATGAGCTCCGGGCCATATTCGGCGTACATCTCCTGCATGCGCGCTTTGGCGACGTTGTTCGCCGCCAGTTGGCACTTGAGATCAAGACCGACCATCACCGGTTGACGCGTCATATTCGTCAGCGTGTCGAAGACGTCTTGGCGCAACTTGCCGCGCTCGACCAATTTCAAACCTGGGATTCTCAAGCCTTCGTGAAAAATCTCGCTGGCGCCCGGCGAGTCGCCGCCCGGCGACATAGCGCCGATGTCCATGACATGCACGAAGGTGGCGCTCCAACCGACCAAGCGGTCGCGGAAGTGAATTGGGCAAATCATGTAAACGTCGGACTGATGGATGGCGGCGAGGTAGGGGTCGTTCAGAATGAAGACGTCATCTCGCGCGATTTCGCCGTCGGGGCTAAAGCGCTCAATGATGCGTTTCACGGCGAGACCGGCGCAGGCGACATGCCAGCCGGTGGTTTCGCCGGCGGACAAAATCTCGCCATTGGCCCGATAAACCGCGGCGGCGTAGTCGTGCATTTGCGTCGTGTTGACGGTGCCGCCGACCCGTTCAAGAGTGACGCCGGTTTCCTTGGCGATCTGGTGCAGCCGGTGTGACAGAATCTCAAACGTGATCGGGTCGACGGTTCTGGTCAAAGTTTCCATGATCGCCTCTAGTGGCCGACGTTAACGACGATGTTGCGTAATCCGTCCATCTGCGCGCGGTCTTTAGGGTTGATCACAACGGTTGTGACCGGTGTCTCGACGAGGGCGGGTCCGCTGAGTTCCATCCCCGGCTTTAACCGGGCGAAATCGTAGATTGGAGTGGCGGCAAACCCGCCAAACTCTTCGAAGTAAACCTCTCGTGTGTCCTTGATGGCCGATCCAGCGTCGCTTGGCCGCACACTGGCACGCTCAAGCGCCGGTTTGCGCAATTCGCCGACGGCGCTAAGGCGAAAAGTGATAATTTCTTTGCCCGCCTCGCGGTACGCCGAGCCTTGGCCGTACGCTCTCTCGTAAAGCTCATCGAACAACGCGTAAAGTTGCTCCATGGCCGCGTCGTCGATCTCGCTCGTTCCCGCCGGAAAGGGAACATTCAACTCGTGGACTTGATACCGATAGCGCATATCGACGCTGCGCATGATTTTCATTTCCCCCGCTGTGAATCCCGCCTCTCGGAGGTCGCGTTGTCCGCGTGCGATCAGGCTCGCGAAGTTGACGTTTACCCGGTTGACGTCGGCCGGCACGATGAGGTGGTCGGATTTGCCGTACTCGTAAACCACGTTGGAGCTGATCAGCCCAGTGGCGCCATGCACCGACGCGGTCAGCGGCACGATGACTTTTTTGATGCCGAGCTGAGCGGCGTATCTGCCGGCATGAACCGGCGCGCAACCACCGTAAGCAAATAGCACAAAATGACGCGGGTCGTGGCCGCGCTCTACCGTCGCCTTGCGAATCAGATCGCTCATGTGCGCCGTGGCGATCCGATAAATGCCGCTAGCGGCATCGACCACGTCAATTCCCAAAGGTGTAGCGATTTTTTGTTCGATCGCCTGGAACGCTGCTTTCTTGTCCAAACGCATCCGCCCACCGAGAAAATAATTCTCGTTGAGATAGCCGAGGGCGAGATCGGCGTCGGAAACCATCGGTTCGACGCCGCCCAAGCCGTAACAGACCGGACCGGGTTTCGCTCCAGCGCCGCCCGGGCCGACTTTTAGCAAGCCAACTTCTTCATCCACCCAGGCGATGCTGCCCCCGCCGGCACCGATCGATTCGACCCAAATCTTCGGCGAAAGAATATGATGGCGCAGAAAAACCGGCTTGTAGTCCCGCTCGATCACGCCGTCTTTGATGACGCTTACTTTGAACGTCGTGCCGCCCATGTCGGTGGCGAGAATATTCTGTTCGCCGATCTCCCGGCCGAGAAACTGGCTGCCGACGACGCCGGAAGTGGGACCGGATTCAATAGTGCCCACGGCGTTTTTACAGGTGGCTTCGGTGCCGAGCACGCCGCCGTACGCTTGCATGATCAGAGGATCCCGCGCCAGTCCTTTTGATTTGAGCACTCGGCTCAGATTGGTCAAATAGGCGGAGATCTTTGGGCCGATGTAGGCGTTGAAAACCGTCGTTGAAGTTCGCTCATACTCGCCGACGAACGGCGCCACATCTTTGGATAGAGTGAAAAAAAGCGCTGGAAAGTTTTGCTGGATAATTTCCGTGAAGACGTTCTCATGAGCGTCGTTCATGATCGACCAGAGGAGGCAGACCGCCACGGACTCG
>JBEVIO010000028.1:0-4243 GCA_040510635.1 Binatia bacterium
GTGCTGCTGCTTCTGATCAATAGCTTTAACGCTGCCTCCGATTGGTTCGTCGAGCCGCGCGTGTGGGGAGTCAAGCACTGGGTGAATGCCTTTCAGCGGCCCGGCCTGCTCACCTCGCTCGGCAACTCCCTGCTCATCTGGTCTCTGACCGTCAGCGTCAGCTTTCCCGTGGGCGTCGCGATCGCTTGGCTGCTCGCGCGCACCAAGATTCCTTTCAGCCATACCTTGGAATTTCTCTTTTGGGTTTCTTACATGGTTCCTGCTCTGCCGACGACCATCGCTTGGATCACTTTGCTCGATCCCGATATCGGCATGATCAACGTCGCGCTGAAAAATTTATTCCATCTCGACCAGGGGCCGTTCAATATTTTCAGCGTGCCGGGAATCGTTTGGGCGAACCTGATGGGCCACGGCATCTCCATCAAAGTCATGCTCTTGACGCCAGCCTTCCGCAACATGGATTCGACGCTCGAGGAGGCGGCGCGCGTCGGCGGCGCGAGCAATTTGCGCACGCTCTTTAAAGTCACCCTGCCGCTCATGATCTCGCCGATGATGATGGTTTTCGCACTCCAGCTTCTGCGCGTGTTCCAATCCTTCGAGACGGAATACCTGCTGGGCATGCCCTTTGGCTTTTTCGTCTACTCGACCAAGATTTTCACCTTGATCAGAAATCAAATTCCTAATTACGGCGAAGCCACGGTTCTGGCGAGCCTCACTTTGCTAATGATTGCCTTGATCATCCCCCTGCAACGCTGGATTCTCGAGCGGCGCCGCTACACCACGATCACCGGCAGCTTTCGTCCTGGCCTGATCGATGTCGGTAAATGGAACTACGTAACCTTCGGCGCCATCGCTCTGCTGCTCGCGCTGCTAACCGTTGGACCGCTCGCCATCTTGGTGCTCGGCAGCTTCATGCAGCGCATCGGCTATTTCGTCTTGGGATACACGCTCGATCATTGGCGCTTCGTGTTGGGCGACCCGGTCTTCGTCAAGGCGCTGCGCACGACGCTGATACTTGCCGTAACAGCGGCGGTTTGCAGTCCGTTCATCTTCTCCGTCCTTGCCTACATGCTGGTGCGCACCCGCTTGCCCGGGCGCGGCGCGTTGGATCTGATGATCTGGAGCGCCGGCGCCATTCCCGGCATCCTCGCCGGCCTCGGTTTGTTATGGGTTTTTATCGGCACGCCGGGCCTGAACTTTTTATTCGGCACCATCTGGGCTTTGATCATAGTCGTCATGCTCCAGGGAAAGACCACCGGCGTTAACATCATGAAAGGCGTGCTCGTGCAGGTCGGCGCCGATATGGAAGAGGCCGCGCGCGTCTCCGGCGCGGGTTGGATCAGAACTTACTTTCGCATCTGGCTACCGCTGTTGATGCCGACGTTGATTCTCCTCGCGGTCATGAATTTCGTCAGCGCCGCCGGCGCCACCAGCAGTATTATCTTGCTCGCATCGCGCGACACGATGACGCTATCGCTGATGGCTTTGGAGCTCTCGTCGGTCGCAGTCAGTAATCGCGAAGCGGCAAGCATCATCAGCATCTTCATCGTTGCTTTCACGATGACGGGTGCTCTGCTTGTCCGATACTTGGGTCGCCGATTCGGCGTGCGCCACGACATGCACGCCGGCGAAGGCGCCGCGTCCCACATACCCCGCCGAGTTTAGCGCTGGCACATTCGACTTGAAGCCTTCTCAATGACTTTGATAAAGTCTGCCAGCGTTGGATCGAGTTAGTGAGGCGGACGGAAGCATGGCCATGAAATCGTTGCCGCAAATTGTGCTCGTCGTCTGCGCAGCGCTTGCCGCCTCCGCAGGACCGGCTCACGCTGCGGAAATCGGCCAGATCAAAAACACCGCGGGGCAGGTTTTTCTGCTGCGCAACAACAACCAGCAGCCGGCCAAGCCCGGCGATCTGATCGAACAAACCGATGTCATCGTTACCGGTTCCAACGGCTCCGTCGGCGTCACGCTCATCGACAACTCGCGGCTATCCGCCGGCCCAAATACCCGGGTCGAGTTCAAACAGTTTCGCTTCAATCCAACCACTCAGGAAGGCGAATCGCTTACGCAGTTGCACCGCGGCACCCTCGCCATCGTCTCCGGACAGATCGCCAAGCGTTCGCCGGACGCCATGAAAGTACAGACGCCGACGACGATTCTTGGCGTGCGCGGCACGAAATTCGCGGTCAAAGTGGAAGAATGACCGCCGTCCCCGACGTAATGTGAATTTGCTCAAGCCGTTCGTCATTCTGATTTTAGGCGCGCCGCTTTATGTTTCCGGCTGCGCCAGCGTCAATACCTTTGTCGTTTTACTGCCAGAAGAAGCAGGCGCGCCTAGCGCCGTTACAATCGGCGCGGGCAATCAGACGGCAGTTCTCGACAAGCCGTATCGCGCCGCCGCCGTCGATGCCAAGAGCCAGATCGAGACGAAAACCATCAGCGCCGAAGATGCCAACCGCACTTTCGCCGACGCGCTCGCCGCTCAGCCGCCCCAGCCGATCAGTTTCACGCTCTACTTCGAAACCAATAGCGTCGAAGTCACCCCCGCGTCGCGGCCGACCCTCGATGCGCTGCTCGCCGAGGTCGCCAGACGACAAGCCGTGGAGGTTCAAGTGACTGGACACACCGATCGGGTTGGCGGCGTAGCGGACAATGACCGATTGTCGCTGCAGCGCGCCGAAGCGGTGCGCGCCATGCTGATACAGCGCGGCATCAACTCGAGCTTCCTGCGCGCCGTGGGGCGCGGCGAGCGCGAACCGTTGATTGCGACTGTCGATGAACAAGCCGAACCACGTAACCGCCGCGTCGAAGTCATCGTGCGTTGATCAAGAAAGGAAGCAGTGAACAGTTAAGAGTGAAGAGTCAGGAGTTCACCCCCTCGAAACCCCGACTGCCAACTCTTTACGCCTTACTGTCAATGAAGCGTAGCGCGAGAATCGTCAGATCGTCCGACGGCGGCGCGCCGGCGATGAATGTTTTCACGTCGGCGTGCAGCCGCGTGCAGGCCGCTGCCGCATCGACGGCGCGCTCTTCGGCGAAGCATTGGATCGCGCGCGCTGCACCGTAGCGCGCTTGGTGTTCATTTTCCGCCTCGGTCACACCGTCGGTTATAAAAAGCAAACAATCGCCGGACGCGAGCTTCACCCGCTGGATCGTGTAAGAAAACTCCTCATCCACACAAAGGGGCGGTCCGCCGGCGCCATCGAGTTGCAACGGCGATCCCCTTGAGGGCAACAAAATCGGGGGGTTGTGGCCGGCGTTGCACAGTTCCACGTCGCCGGAGCGCGCGTCGAGGATGCCGATGATCGCCGTCACAAACATCGCCGCCGGGTTTTCCCGAGAAATCTCGTCGTTGACCAAACGCAGCAATTGCTCCAACGGCACGCGCTCCCGGCGCGCCAGACTCTTGGCCAGCGTCTTGGTCAGAGCCATAAAAAGCGACGCGGGAACTCCCTTGCCGGAAACGTCGCCAATCATAAAGCACAAGCGGATCTCGTCGAGCATAAACGCATCATACAGGTCGCCGCCGACTTCTTGCGCCGGCTCCAACAGGGCATAGAAATCAAGGGTTCGAGGCAGGCCTTCGATGGCGCGGGGATCCGGCAGCATGCCCATCTGAATTTCGCGCGCCGCGCGCAGCTCCCCGTCCATGCGCAAACGCTCCATGCGTTGCTCTGCCAAAACCGCAGCGAGCTCGCGCCGGCGCCGCTCCGACGCGGCAAATCCGGCGAACAGTAGCAGCAAAACGACGAGCGTGTTTACCGCCGCGGGGAAAGTCGGATCGTAGAGAAACCGGTATTGTCTGAAGAGGACTAGACTGAGGATCGCCAGGACCACAGTGCCGGTAAAAAATATTGCCGCGGTTTGGATCGAGCGATGCCGCGGAAAGAAAAGAATCAGCAGCAGAGCCAACACGAACAATGACAGCAATTCCCACCAACGCGCCGACGGCGGTCGCCGCAGGCGGCTCCCTTCAAGAATATTTTCCACGAATTGAGCTTGGATCTCGACGCCGTCCATGCGCGAATTGGCCGGCGTCGCGGCCACGTCGCTGACGCCCACGGCTGTGGCACCGACGATCGCCACTTGACCAGCGAAGGCGCCGGGTTTGACTTCGCCGTTGAAAACCGCCGCCGCGGAAATTCGCCGCGCAGCGTAGACCGGCGAATAGTAAAGCCGCATGCGGCCATCGCCGTCGGTCGGGATGAACGAGTCGCCGATTTGCACGCCGACCACGCCGCTC